>JBFGOX010000223.1:0-5421 GCA_041565015.1 Burkholderiaceae bacterium | reverse complement strand
TTGCGCGACAGGCGGGCAGCGAACTGCCGCCGCGCTGCCCAGGGCGCACACGCCGGCGCGGTGATCGGCTGACCGCATAATCCGGCCCGGGAGGCCGATCAACGGAGGAGACCCAATGCGTCAGTTCGTCGTCAGTGCGCTGCTCGTTCTGTCCGCCTGGGCTGCATCGGCCCAGGACTACCCGACCAGGCCGATCACGATGATCGTGCCCTTCCCGCCCGGCGGCGTCGCCGATACGGTCGGCCGCCCGGTCGCCGAAGCGATGTCGCGCACGCTGAAGCAGCCGGTGGTGGTCGAGAACCGTTCCGGCGCCGGCGGCGGCATCGGCATGGCCGCGGCGGCCAAGGCAACACCTGACGGCTACACGGTGCTGCTGGCGCTGTCGTCGATCTCGATCATTCCCGAGGCCGACAAGCTGCTGAAGCGCGCGCCGATGTACGAGCTGAGGCAACTGGAGCCGATCGCCCGCTTCACGGCCGATCCGACCGTGCTGACCGTCCGCGCCGACAGCCCGTGGAAGACCGCGGCCGAGTTCATCGCGGCGATGAAGGAGAAACCGACTGCCTATTCGTACGGCTCCTCGGGCAACTACGGCACGATGCACGTGCCGATGGAAATGCTGAAGAACGCGGCGGGCTTTCGGCTGCTGCACATTCCCTACACCGGCGCCGGACCGGCGATCATCGCGCTGCTCGGCGGCCAGGTCGATGCGGTGGCCGCCGGACCGGCGGCGATCGTCCAGCATGTGCGCAGCGGCAAGCTGCGCCCTCTGGCACACTGGGGTGAAGGCCGTCTGATGTCGTTGCCCGACGTGCCGAGCCTCACTGAACTCGGCTTTGCGGTCGGCTTTTCGCAATGGTCGGGGCTGTTCGTGCCGGCCTCGACGCCCGCACCGGTGATCGCCAAGCTGCGCGAGGCGGCCCGCACGGCGGCCCACGATCCCAAGGTGCAGCAGGTCATCAGCGGCGCCGGCAGCCCGGTGCTCTATCTCGATGCACCCGAGTTCCGCCAGTTCTGGGACCTCGACGCCAGGAAGATGGTCGACGCGGTGAGAGCGATCGGGCGGATTGACTAGCCCAGTTCGCGCCGGCGGTGGAAGCGGCGCGATCGCATCGCGTCATTGAACGATCGTCGCGACAGACAATCCATTTCAAGATGACCTGCACTGGATCGCAGCATGCAGCTGGCCGCAGTTGACCTCGGCTCGAACAGCTTCCGACTGCAGCTCGGGCGGGTGCGAGGCAGCCACATCGAGCAGCAGGGCTACTGGAAGGAAACGGTCAGGCTGGCCGCCGGCGTCGGCGCCGACCAGCGAATCTCCGGCAAGGCAATCGAGTCCGCCTGCGAGTGCCTGGCGCGGATGAACGAACGGCTGCGCGGACTGGCGCCCGAACAGGTCCGCGCGGTCGGGACGCAGACGCTGCGCACCGCGGAGAACAGCGGCGAATTCCTGCTCGAGGCGCAGCACGCGCTTGGCTATCCGATCGAGATCATTTCCGGACGAGAGGAGGCCCGCCTGACCTTCGAGGGCTGCATGCATTCGCTGCCGCCGTCGAAGACGCCGCGGCTGGTCGTCGACATCGGCGGCGCCTCCACCGAACTGATCGTGGGCACCGGCTTCGAGGCCTCTGCCGCCGAGTCGCTGAAAGTCGGCTGCGTCAACACGACGATGCGCTTCTTCAGGGACGGCGTGCTCGATCGCGCGCGATTCCGCAAAGCGCAGGTGGCGGCGGCAGCCGAAATTGAGGAAGCCGTGTCGGTCTTCGGGCACGCGCAATGGCGGGAAGCCTTCGGCGCCAGCGGCACCATCGGCGCCGCCGCCGAACTGGTGCGGCAGGTCGGCTGGGGCGACGGCAGCCTGATCACCGCTGACCTGCTGCCGATGCTGCGGCACTTCCTGATCGAGTTCGGCGAGATCCGGCGGCTGAAACTTCCGGGCGTGAAGCCCGAGCGCGCGCAGGTGCTGGCCGGCGGCGTGGCGGTGCTCGCCGCGGTCTTCGAGACGCTGGGCATCACGGAACTGAAGCTCGCGCGCGGCGGCCTGCGGCTGGGGCTGCTCTACGACCTGCTCGGCCGGCGCGAACGACGCGATCTGCGCGACGCGACGGTGGCGCGCCTTCAGCGGCGATTCGACGTCGACCGGACGCAGGCGCAGCAGGTGGCGCGCGTCGCGCGCGAACTGCACGACGCGCTCGATCCGCAGGCCGACGAGGAAAGCGTCAAGCGGCTGGCCTGGGCGGCAGCGCTGCACGAAGTGGGCTTTGCGATTTCGCACAACGATCATCACAAGCACGGCGCCTATCTGGTCGGCAATGCGGATCTGGCCGGCTTCTCGACCTCCGATCAGCAGCGCATCGCCACGCTGATCCTGGCCCAGCGCGGCAACCTGCGCAAGGTCGAACAGGCGCTGAGCGACCCAGCGCGCGCAGCAAAGGTACTGGCGCTGCGGCTGGCGGTGATCCTTTGCCATGCGCGCCGGCCGATCGAACTGCCGAAGTGGACGCTGCGCCCGGGGCGCGGCGGCTTCGAGCTGGGCCTCGACGGCGAATGGCTGACACGGCACCCGTTGACCTCGTTCCTGCTCGACGAGGAAGCAGCGCAGTGGGACAAGGTCGGGCGGCGGCTGACGCTGAAGTCGCTGTGAGCGCCGTCCGGGCTGGCCGGGGTCAGCGGTCAGAGCAGATCGGGGCTCATGACGGCGCGCACGACCACTTCTTCGTCGCCGCCACGGTCACGCGAACTGATCCACCAGAGTCCGCCCTTCTTGATCGGCCAGTCGGCCTCGTGACCGGCGAGCAGCCTGCTGGCGACCCAGCCCAGCGTCGGCTGATGGCCGACAATTACCACGACGTGTTTGCCATCCGGCCAGCCCGCCGCCGTGAGCACGTCTTCGGCGCTGGCGCCCGGCGCGATCGCCTCGACGGTCTTGAGCTTGCGCGGCGACAGCTCGGCAAGCGCCTGAGCCGTCTCCCGTGCGCGCCGGGCAGGACTGACCAGGATCCGCGCCGACTCGGGCAGGTTCGCATGCAGCCATTGCGCGATGCGGCGCGCCTGCTTGTCGCCCTTTGCCGTCAACGCACGGCCGATATCTGGCTCGCCCGCTTCGGCTTCCGCGTGACGCCACAGCACCAGTTCCATTGCCTCTGCTCCTAGGAGGATCCGGTCAACCGTTCGATCAGCATGCGCTGTGCGCTGCGCGCATTCGGCCCGCCCTTCGGCGGCCCGTAGTTGCCGTCGCCGTCGAGGATCCACGCCTCGGCCGTATCGTCGAGATAAGGCTTGAGCCCTTCGTCGATGACGCGCCGCTTCAGTTTGCGGTCGAGAACCGGCCACGCCACCTCGATGCGGCGAAACAGATTGCGGCCCATCCAGTCGGCGCTCGAAAGGTACACGTCGTCCTCGCCACCGTTGCGAAAGTAATAGATCCGATGATGCTCGAGCAGCCGGCCGACGATCGAGCGCACCGAGATGTTCTCGCTCAGGCCCTTGACGCCGGGCCGCAGCGTGCAGGCGCCGCGCACGATCAGCTCGATCCGGACGCCGGCGCTTGACGCCTCGTACAGCGCATGGATCGTCGCGTCGTCGATCAGCGCGTTCATCTTGGCGATGATTCGCCCCGGCTTGCCCTTGCGCGCCAGCTCCGCTTCGCGCGCGATTGCCGCCAGCACGTGCTTGTGCAGCGTGAACGGCGCCATCCACAGGTGCGTGAGCTTCTCGACCTTGGCCAGGCTCGTCAGGTGCATGAACACGCGCTCGACGTCGCGGCACATCTGCGCGTTGGCGGTCAGCATTCCGAAATCGGTGTACAGCTTGGTCGTCGCCGGGTGGTAGTTGCCGGTGCCCAGATGCGCGTACTGCACAAGGTGCTGGCGCTTGCCATCATCCTCGCGCCGCAGCACCAGCATCATCTTGGCGTGCGTCTTCAGGCCCACCACGCCATAGACGACCGACGCGCCAACCTTTTCGAGCCGTTCCGCCAAGCCGATGTTGGCCTCCTCGTCGAAACGCGCCTTCAGCTCGACGACGACCGTGACTTCCTTGCCGCGCCGCGCCGCCTCGATCAGCAGGTCGACCAGAATCGATGCGGCACCCGTGCGGTACAGCGTCATCCGCAAGGCGACCACTTTCGGATCGAGCGCGGCCTGGCGAAGGAATTCGATTACCGGCTCGAAGCTCTCGAACGGATGGTGCAACAGCACGTCGGCGCCGCGCAGCCGCTCGAAGATATCGGCGCCGAGCTTCAGCTTTGCCGGCCACGCCGGTGCAAACGGCTTCCAGCGCAATTCGGTGTGCAGCAGGTGATCGACGAGCTCGTTCATTCGCACCAGGTTCACCGGGCCATCGGCGCGATAGACCGCCTCGTTGGGCAGCGCAAACTGCTCGCGCAGCAGGGCCTCCAGTTGTGGCGGGCAGGTGCGCAACACCTCGAGCCTCACCGCATTGCCGTAGTGTCGCTGCGTCAGTTCCATTCGCAGCGCCTGGCGCAGGTTGTGCACTTCGCGCTCGTCGACCCAGAGCTCCGAGTCGCGCGTCACGCGGAACTGCGAGAAGCCGGGCACGGTGCGGCCCGGGAATACGTCCTCGAGGTGCGCCCGGACGACCGACGACAGCATCACGAACGCCTGCCGTCCGGGCGCGAGCTGCGCCGGCAGCGGGATCACGCGCGGCAGCACGCGCGGAACCTTCAGGACCACGATCGACGACGGTCGGCCGAACGCGTCCTTGCCTTCGACCTGGACGATGAAGTTCAGTGCCTTGTTCGCCAGCAGCGGGAACGGGTGCGACGGGTCGAGTCCGATCGGCGACAGCAGCGGACGCACTTCGCGCTCGAAGTACTCGCGGACCCACTTGCGCTGCTGGCCGTCCCTTTGCGCATGGCTGAGGATGACGATTCCGCGGGCAGCCAGCGCCGGCGTGATCACCTGGTTGAAGATCCGGTACTGACGCTCGACCAGCGCATGCGCCCGCTCCGCGATGTGGACATACGATTCCCACTGCGGCGCCGCCGGGCCCCAGCCGCCGGCCTCGATCATTTCGTCGATGAGATCCGACATGCGCACCTCGAAGAACTCGTCCATGTTCGACGAAACGATGCACACGTAGCGAAGCCGCTCGGCCAGCGGAACGTCCTCGCGCGCGGACTGGTCAAGTACGCGTTCGTTGAACGCGAGTTGCGACAGCTCGCGGTTGAGGAAACGCTCCGGCTGCGCGGCCCGGGCGCGCGCACTGGCGATAATTCGCGGATCCTTTGCGAGCAACTCGCGGCGTTTTGCCTTGACCATAGAGAGCCTGCGTGACCGGCAGATGACGGCACGTCACGTCGACTTTACCGCGCGGATCAATGTCCCCGCGATCGCCAAGGATTCGCGCTCTTAGAATCCAGCCGCGGTCGTAGTCGCGGGTATTTGCTCCGCCGGCCGC
>JBFGOX010000222.1:0-5424 GCA_041565015.1 Burkholderiaceae bacterium | reverse complement strand
CCTCGAGCGCCGCCTTCAGGGGGACGAGCTTGCCTTCTCTGAGCTGTTCAACGGCGTCGAAAACTTCGAGCTGTCGCTGTCGAGTCAGTGCGCGTCGGGTCGCGACAAAGAATTTTTCGCGGAGTTCATCCCAACTCATTGGAGCGGTCGGGTCTCCACGTGGCTCTGTAACAGGCGACTCGAGGCGACGACCAGACGCATCGAGAACCACCCTGGCCGGGGAGCGCGACGGAAACATGGCCTCGATCTCGGGATCGCAATGCAGCGTTATTCTGTTCGCGAATGTTCGGACCGCCTCATCTTCGAGGACCGAATCCTCCATGGGCAGAAGTGCCTGCGGCCCGCGTAGCGCACAAATCGCGAGGCAGAAGGGGACGCTGTACTGCGCTTCGATGAGCGTCCGTGGCCGCGGGAGGTTGGACAAGTTGAAGGTGGCCGCGTACGTATGGACTTCGACCGAATCGACATCGCCGGCCGAAATGGAATACCGCTGAAGCAGCGCCAAGAACGCGTCGAGCGGCGCGTGGATGTGGCGGCAGCAGGCATACGGCTTGAAGTAAGTCCCTTCGATCATGGGACTGCCGCCGAGCCCAGCGACGATGCGCTCGCCGGCGAAAAGTCCGGAATCATCGAAGATCTGTTCTGGGCCGGTGAAGCCTTCCTCGGCCAGATACAGGGCGGTCAATCCCGTCGCTGCTCCCCAGGCGATCCCCTCCTTGACGTCGCTGCCCATGAGGCCCGCGAGACCCGGCAACGCCGGCGCGCACTGCGCCGCGATCCCGAACGCCTGTGAAACGATCTCCGGGCTCAATCGCCGAATGCGACCGGCAGCGGCGATCGACGCAAACGGTGACCAGGCGCCGGACGGGGCATACGACGGACGGGCCATGGCGATTCTGACGCCGGCCTCGTATCCCGCAACGATCGCGGCCAGCAGCTCTCCAGTCTGTAATTGGTCGTCAGCAAGGGCGGTCATCGCCGCCGGAATCACTGCGGCGCCGGGATGGCCCCGAGCCAGTCTGAAGCCATCATCCAGGTCCAACGCAGCGGCGGCCGCACTGTTGCAGAACACGGCGCCGCACTCGGTCGTTCGCTCGCCGGTAAACCAGATTGCGGCGGCGCCGCTGCCGTATTGACTGCGTACCGTTCGACGCACTGCGCGCGCGACAGGCTCGCGCATTCCCGCTGCGGCGGCCGTCAGCAGGTCAAGGATGCATCTCAGCGCCGCATCCCGACTCTCGGGCCGCAATTCGTCGGCGCGCAGCCCGCAAACGTACTGAGCGAGCAATCGGCTGGTCCTCATGTTTCTCCGCTTTGCGATGTCGTTACGGCTGGGCAGGGAACGTGTCGGGTTTCCGGTTTGGGCATTGAAAAACCGGACACAGCTCAACCGAAGAATGCACGCCTTGCGCGATCGCCCCGAAGCCATTCCGCCACGTAAGCGCGCGACTCGTCGGCAAAGGCCTCCGCGAGCACGGAGATCCTGCGGGTGCGCGGGCGCGCCAGCAGCAGTTCGGACTCGATTCGTTTTTTGAAGGGCCGAACCGCCAGCGCGGGCGCAAAAGCGCCCACGTACAGCGGATTGACGATCGACACGCCGGATCCGCGGGCAACGAATGCGCAAAGCGCCGGAGCCATCGGCGTTTCAAGCGCGATCTTCAAACGTATCTTCTCGTCCGCGAAGGCCTGGTCGATCTTGCGGCGAGTCGCCGTGTCCCGGCGCAAGGCGGCAAAAGGCTCCGCTGCGAGGTCCCTGCAACTGATCTCACGCAGTTTGGCCAGCCGGTGATGGGGGGGCACGATGCAGACCAACGGAAGGGCGCCGAGCGATTCAGTGCGGATCTCGGGATGCTCCACGGGATGCACCGAGTAGTAAAGCTCGATCTGGTGGGTCACGAGCTGTTCGACCAGGCGAGGCGTGTCACGCGACTGCAGCGTGACCGCGACGCCGGGCCGCCTGGCGCTGAGCCGTGCGAGAACTTCCTGCGCGAATCCCACCGACAAGGCGGGCATAACCCCGATCGATAGGATTCCTCGCTGGCGCGTGCGGATCTCTTCAGCGGCCTGTCGAACACGACCCGCACCTTGGAAGACCTGTTCGACCTCCTCGTAAAGCAGGCGCGCCTCCGGCGTCGGTGACAACCGCCCCCTTTCGCGGGAAAACAGGATCAGCCCCGATACCCGCTCGAACGATTGCAGCAATTTGCTCGCGGCAGGTTGTGAGACCCGCAACCGGGCGGCAGCCATCGTCACGGTGCCGGTCTCCATCACCGCCTTGAACGCTTCGATCTGCCTGAGGTTCACTTTTCAGGTTGCCCCTGAAACGCCGGTGTCTCGTCGAGATTCCCGGCCACTTCGTTGCCGTGCGTTCGGACGGCGATGGAACCACGCGCGTCCGTAACTTCCGCAACATCAGCTCGACGGTTTCGCGCAGCACGGAAACGATATCCAAAGCGATCATAACGTTTCGTTATGGGCGGCAAAAGAAATGACCTTTGACGGGCGCAATCGCCCTGCCTAACCTGTCCGCGAACGCGAGCCATGAAGGAGGAGACGACATGACGGGTTCTGCAAAACAACGCGCGAGGGGCTTGGCTTTCACGATCGCATTGACGCTGGCATCGGGCTTGCCGTTTTCGGCGACTGCACAGGAGAAAGTGCTGCGGGTCGGCGCGTCGGCCGCCGACATCAGCACGCTCGATCCGCACCGGACTTCGGCCACGCACGAGAAGGGGCCCATCAGCTGGATCTTCGGCGGTTTGGTTCGCTTCCCGCCTGGAAGTGCAGACCCTGAAAAGATCGAAGGTGATCTGGCCGAAAGCTGGAAGCCGTCACCTGACGGCCTCGTCTGGACCTTCAAGCTGCGCAAGGGCGTGCAGTTCCACAAGGGCTATGGAGAAGCGACGGCTGCCGACGTCGTCTACAGCCTCAATCGGGCGGCCGATCCCAAGCGTTCGTCGTTCTCGTCGACGTTTGCGCAGGTGGCAAAAGTAGAGGCGGTCGATCCGTACACGGTGCGCATCACGCTGAAGACGCCGGTGCCGAGCCTGCTCGGGCTGCTTTCCAACTACCACGGCGGCATGATCGTCAGCAGCAAGGCCGACCAGAAACTCGGCGACGGATTCAAGCTGAATCCGGTGGGCTTCGGGCCATTCGAGTTCGTCGAACATCAGACGCAGCGCGAACTGGTGCTGAAGGCGCACGACAAGTACTTCCGCGGCAAACCGAAGATTGCACGCATCGTCTACAAGTTCATTTCCTCGGATTCGAGCCGCGACCTCGCCTTCACGTCGGGCGAGCTTGATCTGGTCTCCGGCAAGCGCGAGCAGCGCTGGGTCGAGCGCGTCAAGCAGTCGTCGGGGGTCAAGGTCGACGTCTTCCATCCCGCCGAGTACCGCACGCTGCACATCAACCCGCGCATCAAGCCGCTCGACGATCGGCGCGTGCGCGAGGCGGTGGCGCGCGCAGTGAACGTGCCGCAACTGGTGCAGTTCGTTGGCAAGGACGTCACGATTCCCGGCCGCTCGGTCGTGCCGCCGGGCTACGCGGGCGAGGCGGACGTCGGACCGAAGTTTCCGCATGACCTGGCCAAGGCCAAGGCGCTGCTGGCGGAGGCCGGCCACCCGCAGGGCATCACGCTGAAGGCAGTCGTCTCCAACGTCACGTCGATCCTGCCGGTGATGGAGGTCATCCAGGGCCAGCTCAAGCAGGCGGGCATCAACCTCGAAATGGACGTGGTGGACCACACCACCTACCACGCGCAGATCCGCAAGGACGTCAGTGCGCTCGTCTTCTATGGCGCGGCGCGTTTCCCGGTGGCCGACAGCTACCTGACCGAGTTCTACCATTCGCGCTCGGAAATCGGCTCGCCGACGCAGGTGACGAATTTTTCGCACTGCCGCGTCGCGGACGCCGAGATCGACGGGGCGCGCAGCGAACCGGGTGCCGCGAAACAGCTCGCGCTGTGGCGTGTCGCCCAGGAGAAGATCCACACGGAGATCTGCAGCGTGCCATTGTTCGGCCTGCTGCAGGTCTGGGCGCGCCGCGACACGCTCGACTACGGGGTGCCGCTGGAAGGCGCGCTCAATCTCGCGCCGCCGATCACCGAGCTGACGACGCTGCGCTGAGCCGGATGCGTCCGCCCGCTGCGTTCCCCGGCGGTTACGACGTAACCGTCGTCGGCGGCGGCGTTGTCGGTGCAGCCATTGCGTTCGGTCTCGCCGAAGGCGGGCAACGCGTCGCGGTTCTCGACGAAGGGGACCGCGCGCAGCGGGCGGCGCGCACCAATTTCGGGCTGGCCTGGTTGCAGTCCAAGGGCGATGGCATGCCGGCCTACATGCGCTGGACCCGACGCTCGACCGACTTGTGGCCGCAGTTCGCGGCGCGCCTGAAGGAGGCCAGCGGCGTCGATACCGAATACCGCAAGCCGGGCGGCGTCGTCTATTGCCTGAGCGATGTTGAATGGGACGAGCAACGGGCCAGGATTGCCCGGCTCGGTGCGCAGGCCGCCGTCTTCGACAGCGAAATGATCGATCGCGGCCGGCTCGAAAAACTGATGCCCGAGGCGCGCTTCGGTGCCGAGATGGTCGGTGCGTCGTACTGTCCGCATGATGGTCACCTGAACCCGCTGCTGCTGCTGCGCGCGCTGCACGCAGCGATGCAGCGCGCGGGGGTCCGGTACCTTCCGGAGACCGCGGCACGCGGCTTGCGCTACCAGGGGCGGCGATTCGTCGTCGACACTGCGTCGGGTGCCGTCGAGTCCGGCAAAGTGGTCCTGGCGGCCGGGCATGGCACGCCGGCGCTCGCGGAGGCCGTCGGCATCAATGCGCCGATCTATGCGCAGAGGGGGCAGATACTGGTCACCGAGCGTCTGCGCCCGTTCCTGCCGGTTCCCGGCAGCGGACTTCGACAGACCGAAGACGGCACCGTTCTCATCGGTTCGTCGAAGGAAGACACCGGGTTCGACGACCGCACCACGGTCGCCGTGGGCGTGCAGCTGGCGAGCCGCGCGCTGCGCATCATTCCAGAGCTTGCACGGGTCAGGCTGCAGCGGACCTGGGGCGGCATCCGCGTGCTGACCGGCGACGGCCACCCGATCTACGCGCAGTCGGAACGCTGCCCGGGCGCATTCGTCGCGCTGTGCCACTCCGGGGTCACGCTGGCCGCGGTTCACGCGGCGGACCTCGCTCGCGCGGTTCAGGACGGGGCACTGCCCGAATTGATGTCAGGTTTTCATCCGGGGCGATTCGATGTTCAAAAAGCCGCCTGAGCTGGCGGACGATTTCGTCGAGGTGCAGGTCGAGGGGCGGTCGCTGCGCGTGCCACGAGGGGCGAGTGCCGCTGCCGCGGCCCTGCTGGCGGGCCTGGCCAGCACGCGCACCTCGCCGGTCACGGCCGAGGCGCGCGCGCCCTACTGCATGATGG
>JBFGOX010000221.1:0-5435 GCA_041565015.1 Burkholderiaceae bacterium | reverse complement strand
TTGCCCAGCACGATGCCGTGCTTGTGACCGAGGCCGGAGCGCGGCAGAACCAGCGCCGCATAGCCGGCGTCTTCGAGGTGGATGGCGATGCCGGTCGGGATCAGCCGGGCATCGCCGGGGTCTAGCGCGACCGGCCCATCGATGCATGCGCGCAGGTCGAGGCCGGCGCTGCCTGACGTCGCGTACTGCGGCAAGTTCTCGCGCAGCCGCAGGTCGAGAATCTTGACGTCGAGCTTCATCGGCTGTTTCCGCTCCTGCCGCGCGGCGGTCTGGGGCCGAAAACGTGATTGATGTCCTGCACCGCGGCGGCCGCGGCCCTTACCGCCGCCGACCGGCGCAGCTTGCGCAGGTTGTGCCACAGCAGCACCGCACCGACCAGCACCAGGATGATGCCGCCCTCCGCGATCAGTCCGAAGGCGATCAATGCCGCGCCGATCACCGCGCCGAACAGCGGGCCGCGAGCCGTCGGCGCGCGAGAGGATGTCTGCTGCAGCGACCGCAGCACGCGTTGCGCCTCGCTCGAAGCGAGCGGACGCGACTCGCGATCGCGGTCCCCGCCGGCGACGACCTTGCCGCCGACCAATTGCGGAAGCTTGTGCGGCAGCAATGCCCGCGCCAGCTGCTCGCGTTCGATCTGCTCGACGAAGGCGACGAAGTCGCCGTGCGGAGGCTCGCGGGCGTCGAGCATGCGGCCGACGTCAGCCCAGCTGCTGCGCGATCACCGCTACCAGCGCGCGCGCCTGCTCGAGTTTCGGTGCGCGCGGCAGCGTGCGCACGCCCGCCTCGTCGATCAAATGCACTTCGGCCTCGTTGCTGGCCAGCGCCTGCTGCGCCTGATTGGCGACAATCAGCGCTACGCCCTTGGCTTTGCGCTTGGCCTGCGCGTGCGCGATGACGTTTTCGCTTTCGGCTGCGAAGCCGACGCATAGCGGCGCGCCAGGCAGCGCGGCAACTGCGGCCAGGATGTCGGGGTTCGGTTCGAACTGCAGCGCCGGCGGCCCGGCCTGTGCGTTCTTCTTGATCTTCTGTGCGCTGGCATTGGCCACCCGCCAGTCGGCCACCGCTGCCACCGCGATGAAGACTTCGGCGCGATTGGCGTAGCCCATCACCGCATCGAACATTTCGCGCGCCGTTTGCACGTCGATGCGGCGCACGCCACGCGGGGTGGCCAGCCCCGTCGGCCCGGCAACCAGGGTGACCCTGGCGCCGGCCTCGCGCGCGGCGCGCGCCAGCGCAAAGCCCATCTTGCCGGAGGACAGGTTGGTGATGCCGCGCACTGGATCGATCGGCTCGAAGGTCGGGCCGGCGGTGATCAGCACGCGGCGGCCGGCCAGCAGCTTCGGCTGGAAGTAGGCAACGATGTCCTCGAGCAGTTCATGCGGCTCGAGCATGCGGCCGGCGCCGGTTTCGCCGCACGCCTGCTCGCCGCTGGCCGGCCCGAAGATCTCGACGCCGTCGGTGCGAATCGCGGCGACATTGCGCACCGTGGCCGGGTTGTTCCACATCTCGACGTTCATCGCCGGCGCCACCAAGACCGGGCAGGGCGGCGACCGGCGGCGGGCGAGCACCAGCGTAGACAGCAGATCGTCGGCCAGCCCGTGCGCCAGCTTGGCGATGAAATTACCGGTACACGGCGCAATCAGGATGGCATCGGCATCGCGCGACAGATCGATATGCGGCATCGCGTTGGCGACCCGCGCGCCTTCGGCGCCCCACTGGTCGGTGGCAACCGGCTGGCCGCTCAGCGCCTGCATCGTGGTGGTCGAGACGAACTCCTGCGCGGCGCGGGTCATCACCACCCGCACGGATGCGCCTTCGTCCTGCAGGCGGCGGACCAGTTCGCAGACCTTGTAGGCGGCGATGCCACCGGTCATGCCGATGACGAGACGTTTGCCTTGCAGGTTCATCTGGTACCAGGCCGGCGGGCGGAGAAAACGAGGTCGTCGTCGGGATCGGACGACTCCGACTCAGTATATCCACGGCGCGTCGAAATGCCTTCGAAGCCCGCGCTCTCGAGCAGCGTGCGGAACTCGTCGGGCCGGTAGTGACGGACCCGATGCTCGCGAAAGAAGACCTCTTGCGGTTGCCCCGGCCGCTCGACCGTGTAGCGCAGAGACCAGCGCTGGATCCGTCCTTCGTCCTCGTAACCGGTGCGCTCGTGGATGACGACCCGTGCGCCGTACTCCGGCACGGGCACGTTGCGGCGCTCGTGCCAGTCGGCGATCGGTTCATCGTCCGCGCCGGCCTCGCTGACGGGAAGCAACACCTCGCCGCCGGTTTCCAGCGCGCGCAGGAAGCAGGCAAGCGCGGCGCGGATCTCGCCGGGCTCGACCAGGATGCCGAACGAGGTCGCCGGGACGAACACCGTGCGGTAGCGGTCACGCAGGTCGAATTCCTGCATCGGTGCCTCGTGCAGCCTCGGCGCGAGGTTCATCGCCCGTGCCTTGGCGCGCAGGCGGTCGAGCATGTCGCGCGAGGCGTCGAGACCCTCGACGTCGTGACCGTCGCGCGCGAGCGGCAGCAGCAGCCGGCCGGTGCCGCAAGCCACCTCGAGGGCACGGCCGCCGTTGGCGCGCAGGCGCCGCTCGTAGAAGGCCTGGTCCCAGTACGGCTCGGCGCCGAAAAAATGGTCATAGGCTGCGGCGACGATGCCCGAGTAGTCCCAGACTGTGTTCGCCGCCGCGCTCACCTCGACCGCCGCACGCGCAGCAGTTCGTCGAGGATCAGCAGCGCAGCGCCGCAGACGATCGCCGAATCGGCGACGTTGAAGGCCGGCCAGTGCCAGCCGCGCCAGTGGAAGTCGAGGAAGTCGATCACGTGGCCGTAAGCGAGTCGATCGATCACGTTTCCGACGGCGCCGCCGAGGATCAGTGCCAGCGCCAGCGAAAAGAGCCGCTGGGTGCCGTGCCGCGCCAGCAGGTACACGATGAACAGCGACGCCACGATCCCGAACGCGGTCAGTAACTGCTTCTGCCAGCCCGAGGCGCTGGCAAGGAACGAAAAGGCCGCGCCCTTGTTGTAGGTCAGCACCAGATTGAAGAAGCCGGTGACCGGAAGGACGTCGCCGTAGCTGAAAAGCCGCTCGATCGTCACCTTCGTCAACTGATCGAGCAGGACCACGACAGTGGCCACGGCCAGCCACGGCGCCAGCTTCTGCCCCCACGACTTCTTCGCGGCCCAGGTCATCAGGCGGCCGTTCTCGCTTCGCCCTGGCCAAACAGGTTGCTGACGCAACGGCCGCACAGCGCCGCATGCTCGCGATTTCGGCCCACATCGGCGCGCCAGTGCCAGCAGCGATCGCACTTGCTGTGCGGCGAGGCCAAGACGACGACCTTCTCGTCAGCCTCCGCGGCCGCCTGGTGCAGCGTGGCGCGGCTGGTGATCATCACGAAGCGAAGATCGTCGCCGAGCGTGGCCAGCAGCGCATGGCGGTCGCCGGAAAGGCTCAGGTCGAGTTCGGCCTGCAGCGACGAGCCGATCTTGCCCGCCTCGCGCTGCGCCTCGATCGCCTTCAGCACGTCGGCACGCACGGCGCGGATTCGCCCCCATTTGGCGAGCAGCGCCTCGTGGCCGGCGACACCGGGCAACTCGTGATAGACCTCGGTGAAGATCGTGCCGGCTTCGTTCGGCGAAAATACGGCGAACGCTTCCTCCGCGGTGAAACTGAGAAACGGCGCCATCAGCCGCAGCAGGCTGGTGGTGACGTGCCAGAGCGCGGTCTGCGCCGAGCGGCGCGCATGCGATCCGGCGGCGGTCGTGTACAGACGGTCTTTGAGGATGTCGAGGTAAAAAGCGCCGAGATCCTCCGAGCAGAAGGTCTGCAGCCGTGCGATCACCGGATGGAACTCGTAGCGCTGGCAGGACTCCAGCACTTCGGCCTTCATCTGCGCGGTCAGTGCCAGCGCGTAACGGTCAATCTCCAGCAGCTGCTCGACCGGCACCGCGTGCTGTGCGGGGTCGTAGTCGCTGGTGTTGGCGAGCAGGAAGCGCAGCGTGTTGCGGATGCGCCGGTAGCTCTCGACCACGCGTTTCAAGATTTCGTCGCCGATCGACATCTCGCCGGAGTAGTCGGTCGCCGCGACCCACAGCCGCATGATCTCGGCGCCGAGCTTGTCGGCCAGTTCGACCGGTTCGATGCCGTTGCCGAGCGACTTGCTCATCTTGCGGCCCTGCGCATCGACGACGAAACCGTGCGTCAGCAGGCCCTTGTACGGCGCGCGGCCGTCGATTGCCGCGCCGATCAGCAGCGACGAATGAAACCAGCCGCGGTGCTGGTCGGAGCCTTCCAGATATAGATCGGCCGGGTAGGCGAGATCGGCGGCGTGCGAGCCGCGCATCACCGTGCGGTGCGTCGAGCCCGAATCGAACCAGACGTCTAGGATGTCGGATGCCTTGTCGTATTCGGCGGCCTCCTCGGGCGGCAGGAAGTCGGTGCCGCTGGCAAGGCTCCAGGCCTCGACGCCACTTTGTTCGACCTTCTGCGCCGCCTGCTCGAGCAAGTCGAGCGTGCGCGGGTGCAGCTCGCCGGTGCCCTTGTGGGTGAAGAGCGGCAGCGGCACGCCCCAGTTGCGCTGACGCGAAATGCACCAGTCCGGCCGGTTGCTGATCATGCCGTGCAGCCGCGCCTTGCCCCACGAGGGATAGAACGTGGTGGCTTCGATCGCGTGCAGCGCACTTTGCCGCAGCGTCTCGCCGACCGTCTCACGCTGCATCACGCCGGCGGTCTCGCGCGTGGCGCCGTCCATGCGCACGAACCACTGCGAGGCGGCGCGGTAGATGAGCGGCGTCTTGTGCCGCCAGCAGTGCATGTAGCTGTGGCTCTGCTGTTCGGCGTGCAAGAGGCTCCCGGCCACGCGCAGGGCGTCGACGATCTTCGGATTGGCGTCCCAGATCCTCTGGCCGCCAAACAGCGGGAAATCCGTCGCATAGGCGCCGTCGCCTTGCACCGGGTTGAGGATCTCGTCGTTGCGCATGCCATAGGACTTGCACGATTCGAAGTCCTCGATACCGTAGGCCGGCGACGAGTGCACGATGCCGGTGCCCGCGTCGGCGGTCACGTAGGTGCCGAGGTAGACGGGCGCGTCGCGCTCGTAGCCCTTGTCGAGCGTCGCCAGCGGATGGCGAAAGCGCACCCGTTCAAGCTTCTGGCCGGCGCCGGTGGCCGCGACGCGGCCTTTCAGCCCGTAGCGCTGCAGGCAGGATTCAACCAGCGACTCGGCCAGGATCAGCAGCCGGTCGCCGGCATCGACCAGGGCGTAGGTGAACTCGGGATGGAAGTTCAGCGCCTGGTTGGCCGGGATCGTCCACGGCGTGGTTGTCCAGATCGCGGTGAAGGTCGGCTTGCCGAGCGCGGCCACACCGAAAACTTCTGCAACCCGCGCTTCCTCTCCGCGCGCCAGCGGGAATGCCACGTCGATCGCCGGCGTCTTCTTGTC
>JBFGOX010000220.1:0-5481 GCA_041565015.1 Burkholderiaceae bacterium | reverse complement strand
TCGTTGCTGATCATGTAACGGCGCTGCATCTTCATCGGTGGCTCCTTTCGGTGTGCTACGACGTCGTTACAGAGTGTGCTGCGCAATCGCGAGCCGCAGCCTCGGCTGCGAACGGTCAGATGCAAACGTACCGGATTGCCCCTGGGCAGGCAATCAAAAATCGACTCGCGTCCGCGAAGCGGTCAGGGGCTGAGACCGAGCGAGCAGGCATCGTGAATGACCTACTGACGACATGGATTTCCACTCCGCTTTCAACTTCATTTCGTTCTGCGTCACACGGCGAGTCAAGCTGCAAGGTGCATTCACGACAGATTCCCTGCGCGAGCGCGGCTCGCCGCGCGAGGCTTCGCCATGAGACGTCAAGACGCTGCTTCACTCATCGCCCGAATCACGCCAGCTGAGTTGAGCGCGGACGGCGCTGACGACGCGATGCTGCGGTCGGTCGCATGATGCGCAGCGGTCCTATTGAGGAGCGCCAATCGCGGCAAAGCGGTCCTGATTCGCGGCAAATTCTTCGGCGAGGCCTGACACGTCACCGCGCAGCTCGCGTCATGCGCTTGACACCGTTGACGTCGCTACCTATACCTGAAAACATCCTGCCCGCGTCCGTACGCAGCGGCAGGAAAGGAGGTGGTATGAAACGTCGTCTGTATGTTGTCCTGCCCGACCTCTCCAGCGCCATCCAGACCGCCAACGACCTGCTGATGGCGCGCATCGAGGACCGCCACATGCATTTCCTCGGCAAACGCGGCATGTCGCTCGGCGGGCTGCACGAAGCGAGCTATTTCCAGAAATCCGACGTTCGCCATGCGCTTTACCTGGGTGCCGGTCTCGGTGCGCTCGGCGGCATGCTGCTCGGCATCTACCTCAAGCTGACGCCGATCGGTGATATCGAGTTCGGTGTCGGCACGTTCCTGCTGGCCACGCTGGGTGGCACCGCATTCGGCGCCTGGGCCTCGACGCTGATCGGGCTTTCGACGCCGAACACGCAACTGAAGCCGTTCCAGGCCGACATCGAGGCCGGCAAGATCCTGCTGATGGTCGACGTTCCGGTCGCCCGCGTCGAGGAGATCGAGGAACTGCTCGCGCGCCGCCATCCGGAGGCCGCCGACAGGGGAATCGATCCGTCGATGCCGGCG
The DNA here is from genome assembly GCA_041565015.1 of Burkholderiaceae bacterium. GTDB lineage: Bacteria > Pseudomonadota > Gammaproteobacteria > Burkholderiales > Burkholderiaceae_F > JADJWR01. Next base: position 4,342 of record JBFGOX010000220.1, on the reverse strand, counting down.
TTTCCCTGACGCACGACTGCCGCGGGCGCGGTTCCGGCCCGGTTTGCATGTCCGAAAACGGCCAGCGCATGCTGGCCGTTTCGTTCATAGTGCAGCCATGCAACTCGAACCCGACGCCTGCTTTCGCGCCTTGCGTGCACGCGACGCGCGCTTCGACGGTCGATTCTTCGTCGGCATCACCAGCACGCGCATCTACTGCCGACCGGTGTGCACGGCGCGGCCGGCGCGGCGCGAAAACCAGCGTTATTTCGCCAGCGCGGCCGCGGCCGAGGGCGCGGGCTTCCGCCCTTGTCTGCTGTGCCGGCCCGAACTCGCGCCAGGCCGGGCGCTGATCGAGGCCTCGCGCGAACTGGCGCGAACCGCCGCGAGCCTCATCGACGACGGCCTGGCCAGCGAAGGTGGACTGGAGCCGGTTGCCCGACGCCTGGGCGTCACCGACCGTCATCTGCGACGCGTCTTCGAGGCCGAATACGGCGTGACGCCGGTCGCGTATGCGCAGACTGCGAGGCTGCTGCTCGCCAAGCGACTGCTGACCGACACGCAGATGCCGGTCACCGACGTGGCGCTGGCGGCGGGGTTCGGCAGCGTGCGCCGCTTCAACACGCTGTTTGCCGAGCGCTACCGGCTGCAGCCGACCGCCCTGCGGCGGGCGGCACCGGAGACCGCAGCAGTCGACTTTCATCGCTTCCTGCTGGCAACCCGCCCGCCGTTCGATTACGCGCGGCTGCTCGGCTTCTTCGCCGCGCGGGCGATCGACGGCGCCGAGGTCGTAGACGGACACCGCTTGCGCCGCACACTGCGCGCGCTGACGCCCGATGGCAAGCAACTGGCCGGCTGGATCGAAGTGCGCCCGGCGCCGCGCGGCGTCGGCATCGAAGCCCGAATCGACGGGCGCCTGGCAGCAGCGATTCCGCGTGTGCTGGCAGTGTGCAAGCGCGCCTTCGATCTCGACTGCTCGCCGGCGGCGGTGGCCTCGGCCCTCGGGGCGCTGGCCTCGCGACGGCCCGGGTTGCGGCTGCCCGGCGCCTTCGACGGTTTCGAACTCGCCGTGCGCGCCGTCGTCGGCCAGCAGATCAGCGTCAAATCGGCGCGCACGCTGGCCCGGCGTCTGGTCGAGCGCTTCGGCCCGCCGCTCGAAACCCCATTCGCCAAAGTCAACCGCCTGTTTCCGAACGCCGAGCAACTCGCCGAGTGCGCCGCTGCCGACATCGCAGCGCTGGGCATCGTGCCGACGCGGGCGCGGACGATCGTGTCGCTGGCGCGCGCGATTGCCGACGGCCGCATCGATCTCGATTCCTGCGCGCCCGTCGAGCAGACCCTGGCTCGGCTGCGCGCGCTGCCGGGCATCGGCGATTGGACCGCGCAGTACATCGCAATGCGGGCACTGCACTGGCCCGATGCCTTTCCGCCAGGCGACGTCGGCGTGCTGCGGGCGCTCGGCCTGCGCAGCGCGAAGGCCGCCGAGGCAAGCGCCGAGGCCTGGCGGCCGTGGCGCAGCTACGCCGTGATGCAGTTGTGGCATCAACAGGAGGACACCGCATGATCCGTTACACCGTGTTCGATTCCCCGCTGGGGCCGATTCGAATCGCCGGCAACGGGCGCGCGATCACCGTCATCGGTTTTCCGGGCCAGAAGCACGACGTCGCGATGCAGCCCGACTGGCACCGCGACGACGATGCACCCGAACTTGCCGCGGCCCGCAGCCAGCTCACCGAGTACTTCGCCGGCGAACGTCGCGCATTCGACCTGCCGCTGGCGCCGCAGGGCAGCGAATTCCAGCAGGGCGTTTGGCACGCGCTGCTGCGCGTCGGCTACGGCCGCACGTCGACCTATGGCGCACTGGCGCGAACGCTGCAGCGGCCCGCTGCGGCGCGTGCGGTGGGCAGTGCGGTCGGCCGCAATCCGATCGCCATCGTCGTGCCTTGCCATCGAATCATCGGCGCCGACGGGTCCCTCACCGGCTACGCGGGCGGGCTCGATCGCAAGACGCGACTGCTGGCGCTCGAAGGCGCGCTGCCGGCATGAACGCATCGCCGATCCGGCTTCGGTGCGTCGCCTTGCCGACGGCGCAAGCGCGCGCCTACCAGCGCGGCGCGCCTGATGCGAATGGACAGCCGCCGGAGCGCCACACGTCTCGAGCCGACGGCTTGCCCTGCCGCCATTGCCTCGCCGAGGTCGCGGCCGGCCATCCGTATCTGATCCTTTCGCACCGCCCGTTTCCGGCGCCTCAGCCTTACGCGGAGTCGGGGCCGATCTTCCTGCACGCGCAGGCCTGCGAGCGGCACCCGGAAAGCGGCGGACTGCCGGCGATGTTCCGCCGCTGGGCGAATCTGCTCGTGCGCGGCTATGGCCACGACGACCGTATCGTCTACGGCACCGGACACGTCGTCGCCGTCGGCCAACTCGAGGCGACGGCCGCGAGCCTGCTGGCCGACCCGCAAGTCGCCTATCTGCATCTGCGCTCGGCGACCAACAACTGCTATCAGTGCCGCGTCGAGCGCGCGGCATGAAGGCGGCCGATCTCGTCGATCTGCTGCTGCTCGCCGCGCTGTGGGGCGCCAGCTTTCTGTTCACGCGGGTGGCGGTGCCGGCCTTCGGACCGGTCGCGCTGGTCGAACTGCGCGTGCTGATCGCCGCGTTATTCCTGCTGATGCTGGTCGCCTGGCGCGGCGAACTGGCAGCGCTGCGCGCCAACCTCGGCCGCGCAACGCTGCTGGGGCTGATCAACTCGGCCCTGCCTTTCTTTCTCTACAACTACGCAACGCTGACGATCACCGCCGGACTGGCGTCGATCCTGAATGCGACGGTGCCGATGTGGGCGGCGGTGATCGGCGTGCTCTGGCTGCGTGAGCGCATTCGCACCAGCCAGTGGTTTGGTCTTGCGCTTGGCCTGATCGGCGTGGCGGTGCTGGTGTGGGGCAAGGTCGACCTGCGGCCTGGCAGCACGCAGTGGAGCGTCACGCTCGCGGTCGGCGCAGCGCTGGCGGCCACGCTGGCCTATGGTGCCGCCGTGCATCTGGCCCGACGCCTGCAGGCGGGCGTCGCACCGCTGGTCACCGCCGCCGGCACGCAGATCGGCGCTGCCGTCGTGATGGCCGTGCCCGCGCTCTGGCTGTGGCCGGCACAGACACCCGGTGCACCGCTATGGCTCGCGGTCGTCGCGCTCGGTATCGGCTGCACCGGCGTGGCCTACGTGCTTTATTTCCGCCTGATCGCCCGCACCGGCCCGCTGCGCGCGGCGTCGGTGACATTCCTGATCCCCGTATTCGGCACCCTCTGGGGCGCACTTTTTCTCGGCGAGCCGGTCACGGCGCAGACGGTCTTCGGCGGCGCAGTCGTGCTCGCGGGCACGATGCTGGCGCTCGGCTTGCTGCGCGGCGGCAAGCTTGCGGCCTCGCCGCGCTAAGCGCCGCCGGTTACTGGTTCTTGCGCTGCTGCCACAGCACGTCGCCGCCGCCGGCCGCGCGGTTGAGCACGCGCGCGAGCACGAACAGCAGATCGCTTAGCCGGTTCACATACTGGCGTGGCGCCTCGTTCAGTTTCTCTTCGTTGCCGAGCGCGACGATCGCCCGTTCGGCGCGACGGCACACGGTGCGGCACACATGCGCGATCGCGGCGGACCGCGCGCCGCCGGGCAGGACGAATTCCTCCAGCCGCGGCAAGTTCGCGTTGTAGTGCGCCAGCCGCTCATCGAGCCGCGCCACCTGCTTGTCCTTCAGCATCGTGTAGCCCGGGATGCACAACTCCCCGCCCAGATCGAACAGATCGTGCTGAATGTCGACCAGGTCGGCGCGCAGCTCGTCAGGCAGCGATTCGGTGAGCAGCAGCCCGATCTGCGAATTCAGCTCGTCGACATCGCCCATCGCGCGAACCCGCAGCGCGTCCTTGCGCGTGCGGCTGCCGTCGCCCAGGCCCGTGGTGCCGTCGTCACCGGTGCGCGTGGCGATTTTCGAAAGTCGGTGTCCCATCGTGTGCTCCGCTGCGCATCGCGCCGCACCCGCCCTCGGGCCGGCCGTTTTGCGGGTTGCGACGCCACGACGACGATGTTAGCTTGAGTACCCATCCTGAAGGAGAAGAGCATGCCAGTCGCAAAAGTGATCGAACTGACCGCATCGTCACCCACCAGCTTCGAGGATGCAGTCAAGGAAGGGATCGCCCGCGCGCACAGTTCGGTGGAGGATGTGCAGGGCGCGTGGATCCAGGAACAGAAGGTCGTGGTCAAGGGCGGCAAGATCGTCGAATACCGCGTGAACATGAAACTGACATTCGTGCTCAAGGCCGGCAAGGCCAAGGCCAAGTAGCATCGAGGCGGCCGGGCGCGCAAAGCCCGTGGCGCCCGGCC
>JBFGOX010000219.1:0-5525 GCA_041565015.1 Burkholderiaceae bacterium | reverse complement strand
GCTCGTTGGTCATCCAGCTCTTGCCGAAGTCGAACGACAGGATCTGCTTGACGAAGATCCACAGCTGCACCCACCACGGCTGGTCGAGCCCGAGCTGGCGCCGGAGCGATTCGTTCTGCTCCTGGGTGGCGATCTGGCCGGCGAGAATCTCGGCCGGATCGCCGCCGAAGAACTTGAACAGGAAGAAGATCAGCAGGATGACGCCGGCCAGTGTCGGCACCATCTGCCAGATCCTGCGAACAACGTATGCAAGCATGCTGGGGCGCGACTGTACGGGCGTGTGCGGCACACGGCAAGTCGAGGTTGCTCCGCGTCCCGACCGCCTGCAGGGCGTTTCGTCGTCGCCGTAACCCAGGCGGGCGGCTGACGTGAACGACCCCGAGCAGCCACCGGTCATCGGTTGCCTGTGTCGGCCGGCCCTGCATCGCTTCAAACCTTTGCGCTCGCGAGCGCAGGCCCGGGCGCGGCCCGTATCATCTTCGCCAATGATGAAATTCGCGCCGATGCCCCGACGGTTATTCGCCTGCGCCGCCCTGCTCGCGCTCGCTGCCGGAACGCCTGCAGCAGCGCAGTCACCCAAGGTGCTGCGATACGCGCTGACCACGCCGATCTCCAGCCTCGATCCTGCGTTCGTCAGCGATGTGCCGACGGTAGCGGTGATCTCGCAGATCTTCGATGCGCCGTACACCTACGACTATCTGTCGCGGCCGGTACGCGTGCGGCCGAATACGGCCGCGGCGCTGCCCGAGGTCAGCGACGACGGCCGGGTGCTGACGATCCGCTTTCGCCCCGGCATCTACTTCGCCGACGACCCGGTCTTCAATGGCCGCAAGCGCGAGCTGACGGCCGCGGACTACGCGTATTCGCTGAAGCGGCACTGGGATCCGAAGGTCAAGTCGCCGAGCCTTTATCTCGTCGCGGCGCGGATCAAGGGCATGGCCGCGCTGCGCGCCGAGGCGGAGAAAAGCGGCCGCTTCGACTACGACCGCGAGGTCCCCGGCCTGCAGGTGCCGGACCGCTACACGCTGCGCATCGAACTGAACGAGCCGTCGCCCAATTTCACCTACTTCCTGACGCTGTGCCCGCTCAGCTGCGCGGTGGCCCGCGAGATCGTCGAGCACTACGGCGACAAGCTCGCCGAGCATCCGGTCGGCACCAATGCGTTCCGAATCACGCAGTACGCGCGCTCCTCGCGCATGGTGTTCGAGCGCAACCCGAATTTCCGCGACCAGTTCTACGATGCGCAGGCGCCGGAAAACGACGCCGAGGGGCAGGCGATCGCAGCGAAGCTCGCCGGCCGCAAGCTGCCGCTGCTCGACCGCGTCGAGGTCTACATCGTCGAGGAGGCGCAGCCGCGCTGGCTGGCTTTCCTGAACGCCGAGCATGACCTGATCGACGTGGTGCCGGCCGAATTCGTCAACTCGTCGATTCCCGGCGGCAAGCTCTCCGCCAGCCTGGCCCGGCGCGGCGTCAAGATGCACCGCATCGCGACGATGAGCGTGTTCTTCGCCTACTTCGGCATGAACGATCCGGTCGTCGGCGGCTACGCGCCGGAGAAGATCGCGCTGCGCCGCGCGATCTCGCTTGCCTACAACGTCGGCGCCGACATTCGCGTCAACCGCCGCGGCCAGGCGATCGCCGCCCAGACCGTGCTGCCGCCCGGCGCGGTCGGCTACGACGCTTCGCTGAAGAGCCAGCTCGCCGACTACGATCCGGCGCGTGCCAAGGCGCTGCTCGACACCTTCGGCTACATCGACCGCGACGGCGATGGCTGGCGCGAGCAGCCCGACGGCAAGCCGCTGAAGCTGATGATGGCCTCGGTGTCGAACCAGCTGGCGCGACAGCTCGACGAAGTGTGGAAGAAGAGCATGGACGAAGTCGGCATCCGCATCGACTTCAAGAAGGGCAAGTTCCAGGAACTGATCCGCGATTCGCGCGCCGGCAAGCTGATGATGTTCCACACCGGCTGGGCCGGACCGATGCCCGATGGCGAATACTTCATGGGCATCCTGTACGGACCGAACGCCGGCCAGTCGAACCAGTCGCGCTTCAACCTGCCCGAATTCAACCGCCTGTTCGCGCAGGCCTCGCAACTGCCAGAAGGGCCCGAGCGCGAGGCGCTTTACCTCGAGATGAACCGGCTGCTGTTTGCCTACGCGCCGCTGCGGCCGACGGTCACGCCGATCGACACCGCGCTGATGCACCGCTGGGTGACCGGCTTTCGCCGTCACCCGGTGATGCGCGAGTTCTGGAAGTACATCGACATCGACGCCGCCGAACAGGCGGAATCGCGCTGACAGCCCGGGAGCCGAAGGTCCGATGCGTCGCCTGCTGACCGCATTGCTCGCCGCAGTGCTCGTGGCCACGCCTGCCATGGCGCAGCAGAAAGTGCTGCGCTATGCGTTCCTGATCGCCGAAACGGGTTTCGATCCCGGGCAGATCAACGATCTGTATTCCAGCATCATCCTGGCGCACATCTTCGATCCGCCGCTGACCTACGACTACCTGGCGCGGCCGGTCAGGGTGATCGCGAACACGGCCGAGATGCCCGAGGTCTCGGCCGACGGCCTGACCTGGACGCTGCGCGTGAAGCCGGGCATTTACTTCGCCGACGATCCCGCCTTCGGCGGCCGCAAGCGCGAGCTGACTGCCGCCGACTATGTCTTCTCGCTCAAGCGGCACTGGGATCCGAAGGTCAAGTCGCCAAACCTGTACCTGGTCGACAAGAAAGTGGCGGGCATGGATTCACTGCGCGCCGCCGCGCAGAAGAACGGCAGATTCGATTACGACACCGAAGTCGCGGGCCTGCGCGTACTGGATCGATACACGTGGCAGATCCGTTTCACCGAGCCGAGTCCGAATTTTCTTTACTACCTGACCTACTGCAACCTGACCTGTGCGGTGGCGCGAGAGGTCGTCGAGACCTACGGCGAGAAGATCATGGCGCACCCCGTCGGCACCAATGCCTTCCGTCTGGTCGACTGGCGGCGCTCGTCGCGCATGGTGCTCGAACGAAATCCCAACTATCGCAACCACACCTACGATCCGCGGCCTGCCGATGGCGACGAGGTCAAGCAGGCAATCGCCGCCCGGTTGCGCGGCAAGCGGCTGCCGATCATCGATCGGGTCGAGGTCTACGTGATCGAAGAGAGCCAGCCGCGTTTCCTGGCGTTCCTCAACAGCGAGCACGATCTGATCACCGGCGTACCCGCCGATTTCGTCAACACGACGATCCCGAACGGCACCCTGGCACCGAACCTCGCTGCGCGCGGCATCCAGATCGATCGCTCGGTCGAACTCGACCTGGCGTTCACCTACATGAACATGGAGCACCCGATCATCGGCGGCTACACGCCGGAGAGGGTCGCTTTGCGTCGGGCGATCGCGCTCGGCTACGACATCGAGGCGTCGATCCTGCAGATCTACCGCAACCAGGCCACCGCGGCGCAGAACACCGTGCCGCCCGGCGCGATCGGCGACAACCGCGACTTTGTCAGCCCGCTGGCCGAATACAACCCCGCCAAGGCCAAGGCGCTGCTCGATACCTTCGGCTACGTCGACCGCGACGGTGACGGCTACCGCGAGCGGCCGAATGGCGACAAGCTGGTGCTCGAGATCGCCTCCACGCCGGAGGGCCAGTCGAAGGTCAGCGACGAGGTCTGGCGCCGCTCGATGGACGCCATCGGATTGCGCACGGAATTCAGGAAGGCGAAGTGGCCGGAACTGCTGCGCGAATCACGCGCCGGCAAGCTGATGATGTGGGGACTGGGCTGGACGGCGGCGATTCCCGATGCCGAGCCGTTCTACGTCATCCTGTACGGCCCGAACAAGGGCCAGGCCAATCACTCGCGCTTCGACCTGCCCGAATTCAACGCGCTGTACGACAAGGCCATCGTGCTGCCGAACCGGCCGGAACGCGACGCCCTGTACGAGCGCATGGACCGACTCGTCGCCGCCTATGCGCCGATGCGCCCGACCGTGCATCGCATCGGCACCAGCCTCGCCCAACCGTGGCTGTCCGGCTACCAGCGCCACCCGGTGCTGCGCGAGTTCTGGAAGTACATCGATCTGGACCCGCTGCCGCAGGCGCAGGCAAGAAAGTGACGATCGCCGCGCTGCAGCGGCTGTGGTCGATCGGCGTGCCGATAGCCGGCGGCGCGCTCGCCTGGTGGTGGTTGCCGCAGCCGACCGCCTGGCATGTCCTTGCGGCGGCACTGCTTGCGCCGCCGGTGCTGCTTGCCGCCGTGCTCGCGGTCGAATTCACGGTGGCGGCCAAGGTCGATCCGCGTTCCCCACGGGCCTCGCTGCTCCAGGCCCTGCGCATGTGGCTGCACGAGACGTGGGTGTCGCTGCGCATCTTTCTCTGGCGGCAGCCGTGGCGCTCGGGCTTCGCCGAACCGCCGCTGGTCCATGATCGGCAGCGGCCCGCGCTGCTGCTGATTCCCGGCTTCATGTGCAACCGCGCGGCGTGGCGGCCGCTGCTCGATTCGGGTCTGCTCGCCGAATGCAATGTCGCCACCGTGAACCTCGAGCCGATCTTCGGCGACATCGACACGTATGCGGAGGTCGTTCATCACGCGGTTGAACGACTGCGCGCGGCCACCGGCGCGACACGGGTCGTCCTCGCCGGCCACAGCATGGGCGGGCTCGCTGCGCGCGTTTATCTGCGCAAGTTCGGCGACGCGCACGTGGCGCGGGTGGTGACGCTGGCCAGCCCGCACCACGGCACGATTTTCGGCCGCCTGGGGGCAAGTCGCAACGCGCGACAGATGGCCGCCGCTTCGCGCTTCCTGCACAAACTGCAAGCGGGCGATCGCGGCCGCTGGGCGCGTTTCACCACGGTGGCCACCCGCGACGACAACCTGATCGTCCCGCGCACGAGCCCGCTGCTGCCGCACTCGAGACAGGTCGAACTCGACGGCGTCGGCCACCTGGCGCTGATCGAGGACCGCCGCGCCTGGCAGGTGATCGCCGAAGAGGCGCGAGACGCCGCTGCGCCAGCGGCTCAGCGCTCGATCGCCTCGGCCACGTAACGGGTCACCTTGGGCGGCTCGGCGCCGACGTGAAACGCGTGCCGCCGCTCACGAAGTTCGGCGTCGGCCGCGGTGAAGCGATCGAAACGGCGCAGGTGGTCGGCCCACGATTCGTCGAGGAAATATTCGACGAAGCGGCCGGGCCGCTCGGTATCCTGGAAAAGGCCCCATGACAGCGCGCCCTTCTGCAGACGATTGCCCCGACTTTCCTGCATCACGGCGAGGAACTGCTGGGTGCGCGCCGGATCGATCTGATACTGCACCGTGACCATCACTGGTCCCCTGCTGTGCGCGATCTCGAACGCCGGAGTCGGCTCCTTCAGGATGCGCGCCGGCGTCAGATCCTCCTCGGCCTGCGGCCAGAGCACAGCGTGGTGAATCAGCCACGAAACGACGATGCCGACCAACGCCGCCGCGACGAAGCTCGAGCGCACATCTGTCAGGCTCGCGACATGGCCCCATAACGCAGCGCTGGCCGACGCCGATCCCATC
>JBFGOX010000218.1:0-5551 GCA_041565015.1 Burkholderiaceae bacterium | reverse complement strand
GCCATGTAGCCGAACGCTGCCAGCAGGCCGGGGATGACCGCCGCCGCGAACAGTTTGCCGATATTCTGCTGCGCAAGGATGGCGTAGACGACCAGCACCACCGAAGGCGGAATCAGGATGCCCAGCGTGCCGCCGGCAGCGAGCGCGCCGGTGGCCAGCCGCGGCGAGTAGTTGTGCCGGCGCAGTTCGGGCAGCGCGACCTGCCCCATCGTGGCCGCGGTGGCCAGCGACGACCCGCAGATCGCACCGAAGCCGGCGCAGGCGCCGACGCCGGCCATCGCCACGCCGCCGCGCCAGTGGCCGATCAGCGAGGCTGCCGCGCCGAACAGTCCGCGCGACAGCCCGCCCTGAGTGGCGAAATTGCCCATCAGCAGGAACAGCGGGATCACCGACAGGTCGTAGACGGCGAAGCGTCCGTAGGCCGAAGTCTTCAGGTAGTTCAGTAGCGGCGACCAGCCGGTCATCGTCACGTAGCCGGCCACGCCGACCAGGAACATCGCCGCGCCAATCGGCACGCGGGCCAGCAGCAGTACGACCAGCACGCCGAACATCAGCGTGCCGAACTCCACGCCACTCATGTCGTTTCGGACCTGACCGCGGCGCGCAGGAAAACGGCCGCGCGGTACAGCGCAATGATCCCGAGCAGCGCGAACGACGGCACCATCGGCGCATAGGCGTACCAGGTCGGGATCGCCAGCACCATCGTCGTCTCGCCGTACTGGCGCAGGTCGAGCATGCCCAGGGTGAGGCGCCAGGCGATGAGAAAGCCGACGACGGCGATCGCCAGGCTGCCGGCGACGTCGAGCGCCGCGCGAAGTCGCGGCGGTGACTGCGCGGTGAGAAAGTCGACCAGTACGTGGCCGCCGCGCAGCGCGCAGTAAGGCAGAAACGTCGCCACCGCCATCGCCGTGCCGAGTTGCGCGATCTCGTAATCGCCCGGGATCGGCTGCGAAAAAAGCCAGCGGCCAAGAATCGACACCGTCGACATCAGCGTCATGCCGGCCAGGATCGCGCCGCCGAGCAGCGCGAATCCGACCGCCGCGCCGTGCACCCAGCGGCCAATGGTGCCGGTCGGCGACAGCGCGTCCGCCTTCGCCTCGGTCATTCGATCACCGAACCGCGCCAATCGGCGCAGCTGCCGAGGCGCATGTCGCGCCTACTTCGCCGCGGCCTTCTTTGGCTCCGCCTTTTTGCGCGCAGCTTCGTGGCTGGCGATCAAAGCGCGCGCGTCCGACAGCATCGCGTTCGCATCGAGTCCGCGCTTGTTCATGTCGGCCAGCCAGTCGCCATACAGGCCCCGCGCTGCGCGCTCCCACTGCGACAGTTCGGTCGCCGGCACCGTGTAGAAGGTATTGCCGCGATCGACTGCCGGCTTGCGGCCGTCGGCCTTCGAGCGATCCCACATCGCGCCCAGATCGCCGGACAGCGCCAGGCCGCTGTTGCGGTCGATCACCGCCTTCAGGTCGGCCGGCAGGCTGTTGTACTTGGCCGGATTCATCGCGAACAGGAAGACTGCCGTGTACAGCGCCGGCATCGACGGATCGGTCTCGGTGTGGAACCTGACCATCTCGTGCAGCTTGACCGACGGGATGACTTCCCACGGCAGCACGAAACCGTCGATCACGCCCTTGGACATCGCCTCGGTCACCGCCGGCAGCGGCATCGATACCGGGGTGGCGCCGAAAGCGGCGAGCATGCGGTTGGTCTGCCGCGTCGGCGCGCGCATCTTCAGGCCCCTGAAATCGGCCAGCGTCTTGATCTGCCTGTCGCGCGTGTGCACGTAGCCCTGGTCGTGCACATTGAATGCGAGCGGCTTGATGCCGGCGAATTCGTTGACCGCGTATTTCTCGTAGTACTGCCAGGCCGCCTTGCTCGCGGCCTCCGCACTGTGCGTCATGAACGGCAGCTCGAACACTTCCATCATCGGGAAGCGTCCCGCGGTGTAGCCGGGCAGCGTCCAGACGATGTCCGCCACCCCATCGCGCACCTGATCGATCAGCTGCGGCGGTGCGCCGCCGAGCTGCATCGCCGGAAAGATCTGGCAGCGCAGGCGATTGTTCGATTCCCTGGCGATCTTCTCGCACCACGGCTCGACATGGTTCTTCGGCGGCATGGCGATCGGCGGCCAGAAATGGTGCACCTTGAGCACGATCTCCTGCGCAGCGACGTTGGCGGCGCCGGCGGCGGTGAGCGCCACGGCCAGCAACGCGCGCTTGAAAGCGGCGAGTGTCACGGTTCTGTCTCCTCCTGACTGGTTTTCGGATCCGACTTGCAGGAACGTCGACGGGCAATGGTCAGATCACGCGCACGCGCAGCGTGCCGACACCATCGACGCCGCCTTCGAGCACGTCGCCACGGCTGACTGCCGCCACGCCTTCGGGCGTGCCGGTGAAGATCAGATCGCCCGGCGCCAGTTCGAAGTACTGCGACAGATGCTCGATCGTTTCATTGACGTTCCAGATCAGCTTCGACACGTCGCTGTCCTGCCGCGCCGCGTCGTTGACCTTCAGCCAGATGCGGCCGCTGTTCAGTTCGCCCGTCTTGGCGATCGGCTTGATCGCGCTGATCGGAGCCGAGAAATCGAAACCCTTGCCGACTTCCCACGGCCGCCCCTGCTTCTTTGCCTCGCCCTGCAGGTCGCGGCGCGTCATGTCGAGGCCGGCCGCGTAACCCCAGATGTAACCCGGTGCATCGGCGGCAGCGATCTGGCTGCCGCGCCTGCCGATCGCCACGACCAGCTCGATCTCGTGGTGCAGATTGGCGGTGGCCGGCGGATACGGCATCTTGCCCTCGACGTCGGCCACCGGCAGCAGCGCGTCGGCCGGCTTGGCGAAGAAAAATGGCGGCTCGCGGCCGGAGAAGCCCATCTCCTTGGCGTGCTCCTCGTAATTGCGCCCGACGCAGTAGATGCGATGCACCGGGAACACGTCGTTCGAACCGGCGACTGGAACCACCACCTGCGGCGGCGCTGCGAATACGTAGGCCATTCGATCTTGTCTCCGTGACGGGATTGCCGTTGCGCGGCCGAATTATGCGCGACCGCGCCGTCGGAGCAGCGCCTACGGCGCCACCGCCCCGGGCTGCGAACTGCGGGCGATCGCGCGCGACAGCAGAATGACCGGCAGCACGCCGACAGCGACGATCGTTAGCGAGGGGATCGCGGCTTCGCCGAGCCGCTCGTCAGCGGCCAGCTGATAGGCGATCACCGCCAGCGTGTCGAAATTGAACGGGCGCAGCACGAGCGTCGCCGGCAGTTCCTTCATCACGTCGACGAAGACCAGCAGCGCGGCGGCAAACAGCGACGGCGCGAGCAGTGGCACGTGCACGCGCGTGAAGACTTCGCGCGGGGTCGCGCCGAGGCTGCGCGCGTTGGCATCCATCGCCGGCGTGATGCGCGCCAGCCCCGCCTCGATCGGCTGGAACGCCACCGCGAAGTAGCGCACGACGTAGGCATACAGCAGCGCGGCGACGGTGCCGGTGAACAGCAGCCCGGTGCCGAAGCCGAAGCGGGCTTTCAGCCACGCGTCGAGCGCGTTATCGAAGGCGGCCAGCGGAAGCAGGATGCCAACGGCGATAACGATGCCCGGCACCGCGTAGCCGAGGTTCATCAAGCGGGCGGCGAGCGTCACCGCGCGCCCCGCGGCACCACCCGGCAACAGGCGTACCGCATAGGCGAGCACGACGGCCACCGCAACCGCGATCAGCGCCGCGCCGGTGCCGAGCGACACGCTGTGCCAGACCCATTGCAGGTAGCGATCGACATCCTGTTCACGCACGGCCGGCGCCGCCAGGTTCAGCAGGATCGCCACCGGCACGACGAAGCCCGCACCGAGCGGCAGGCAGCAGGCCACGAATGCCGCCGCGCCCCGACGGCCCGCCAACGCTGTGCGTTGCGCCGGGCGGGCGGTATTCGGCGCCGAGACGAAGCGTGCGCGGCCGCGGGCGCGCAGCTCGAATGCCATCAGGGCGAGAACAATCACCAGCAGCACGCTGGCCAGCTGGCTGGAAGCGATGCGGTCGCCGAGCGAAAACCAGGCGCGGTAGATCGCCGTCGTAAAGGTCTGCAGGCCGAAGTAAGACGCCGCGCCGTAATCGGCCACCGTTTCCATCAGCGCCAGCACGGCGCCGGCAGCAACGGCCGGACGCGCCATCGGCAGGTTGACATGCAGCCAGCTGCGCAGCGGCGTAAGGCCCAGTGAACGCGCGGCATCGGCCATCGACGCCGTGCGCGCGAGAAACGCGGTTCGCGCCAGCAGGTACACGTAGGGATACAGAGAGACGGTGAAGACGAACGCCGCGCCGGGAACGGACCGGATCTCCGGAAACCAGTAGTCGCCGCGCTGCCAGCCAAGGCTTGCCCGCAGCAGGTTTTGCACCGGACCGGAAAACTGCAGGAAGTCGGTGTACGCGTAAGCGACGATGTAAGCGGGCATCGCCAGCGGCACCAGCAGCGCCCATTCGAAAAAGCGGCGACCCGGGAAGTCGTACGCGGCAACGAGCCAGGCCGACGTCGAACCGAGCACGATGACGCCAACGGCGACGAGTCCGACCAGCATGCCCGTCTCGAGGGCTGCGCGCGGAATCACCGTGCCCGCAAGGTGCTGCAGCGTGTCCAGCGACGCGTGCAGGTCGGTGAAACTCACCAGCACGCCGAGCAGCGGGAAAAGCACCGCCGCGGCGCAAAGCAGCGCGAGGAACAGAGGGGCCAGCGCTCGCGCCGGACCCGGCGACGTGTGCTGCCCATGTGACGACAGGGACGTCGCGGGCTGGGCGCTCATGCCGAAACGCGGGCCGTTTCGGCGCGCACGCTGGATCGCGGCAGCCCGCAATCGTCGCGTCGCGCCGAACGATCATGCGCTGCCGTGCGAGCGAAGGCTGACAATCCAGCGGGCATTCGCGCCGCACAAGGCGAAGGTTGCGAACTGACAGCACCGGAACAAGCGAAATCGAACACGCGAAAAAGGATGCAAACAGTCCGCTAGATGAGAATTATAATCATTTGCGATCAACGACCCGCCATACGCAATGGCCATCGCCCACGTCCTCGACATCCGCGACCTGACCGTGCGCTACGCGCGCACGGCGGCACCCGTCCTTGAACGCCTGAGCCTCGCCCTGGGCGAGAGCGAAATTGGCTGCGTGGTCGGCAGTTCGGGCTGCGGCAAGACGACGCTGTTGCGGGCGATCGCCGGGCTGGTACCGGTCACTTCAGGGTCGATCGATATCGGCGGCCGCCGTGTCGTCGGTGCAGGTGCCGAATTGCCGACCGAGAAACGCGGCGTCGGCCTGGTCTTCCAGGACTATGCGCTGTTTCCGCATCTGCGCGTCGATGAGAACATTGCCTTCGGCCTGCGCCAGGCACCGCGCGGCGAACGCGCCGCTCGCGTGCAGCGCCTGCTCCAACTGGTGGGTCTGCAGCCGTTCGCGCGCAAGTATCCGCACGAGCTTTCCGGCGGCCAGCAGCAGCGCGTCGCGCTGGCGCGTGCGCTGGCGCCGGCGCCGAAGCTGCTGCTGATGGACGAGCCGTTCTCGAACCTCGACGTCGAGCTGC
>JBFGOX010000217.1:0-5567 GCA_041565015.1 Burkholderiaceae bacterium | reverse complement strand
TCAGGTCAGGCGACTGCGCGTCGCCTGACCTGAGCCGGAAAATAGAAAGAGGAACGCTGTGTCGTCGCTACTGACCGTCAACGGCATCGAGGTCATCTACAACCACGTCATCCTGGTGCTGAAGGGTGTGTCGCTGACCGTGCCCGAGGGCGGCATCGTCGCGCTGCTCGGCGCCAACGGTGCCGGCAAGACCACCACGCTGCGTGCAGTGTCCAATCTGCTTCGCGGCGAGCGTGGCGAGGTGACCAAGGGTTACATTGAGTACAAGGGTGATCGCATCGAGTCGTTGACTGCATACGATCTGGTCAAACGCGGCGTGGTGCAGGTGATGGAAGGCCGCCGCTGCTTTCCGCATTTGACGGTCGAGGAAAATCTGCTCGCCGGCGCTTATTCGCGCGGCGCGGCACGCACGGAGCTCGAGTCCGATCTGGAGAAGGTCTACGTCTACTTCCCGCGCCTGAAGCAGCGCCGCGCGTCACTGTCGGGCTATACGTCGGGCGGCGAGCAGCAGATGACCGCGATCGGCCGGGCGCTGATGGCCAGCCCGCAGATGATCCTGCTCGACGAACCGTCGATGGGACTGGCGCCCCAGGTGGTCGACGAAATCTTCACCATCGTCAAGAACCTGAACGACAAGGAGAAAGTGTCGTTCCTGCTGGCCGAGCAGAACACCAACATCGCGCTGAAGTACGCGCACTACGGTTACATCCTGGAAAGCGGCCGCGTGGTGATGGACGGCGTGGCCAAGGATCTCGCCGAAAACGAGGACGTCAAGGAGTTCTACCTTGGCATCTCGCGCGAAGGGCGCAAGAGCTTCCGCGAGGCGAAGTTCTATCGACGTCGCAAGCGCTGGCTGGCCTGATCGGCGTGCGTCGAGTTCCTCGAACGCAGTCCAGGACGGAAGCGACGATGGTTCGACTTGCCACAACGCTGATCGCGTTGTTGGCGGCCGGCTGCAGCCCGCAGCGCGATACCACGCCGCTACCGACCAAGCAGACGACGATCGATCCGGTGATGAAGAAGCTCGATGCGGCGTCCCAGCAGGCGGACAAGCGGCGCGAGGAAATGGAGGCGGCGACGAAGTAGCGGCGTCGCCAGGGGGACTGCGTGATGGGCGAACACTTCGATGCGCGGGAGACCCGCAGCCACGCCGAACGGGAGCGCGACCTGTTCGAGCGGCTGCCGGCCCTGATCGCAGCGGCTGCCAAGGCGCCGGGATGGCGCGAGCACCTCGGCAGCATCGATCCAGCCGGAATCAACTCGGCCGCGGCGCTGGCCCGGTTGCCGGTGCTGCGCAAGGGGCAACTGCCGGCGATGCAAAAGGAAATGCCGCCGTTCGGCGGCCTGCTTCCCGACGCCGTTTTTTCTTTCGGCCGGCTGTTCACGTCGCCCGGGCCGATCTACGAACCCGAAGGCCGTCACGACGACGCCTGGCGTTCGGCGCGCGGGCTGTTCGCCGCCGGTTTTCGGCTCGGCGACGTCGTCCTGAACACGTTTTCCTACCACCTGACGCCGGGCGGCTTCATTCTCGACTCGGGCGCGCGTGCGGTCGGCTGCACGGTGATTCCGGCCGGCCCGGGCAATACCGAGCAGCAACTCGAATTGATCGAGCATCTGCAGCCGGTCGCCTACTGCGGCACGCCCGACTTCCTGAAGATCCTGCTCGACGCCGGCGACAAGGCGGGCCGGCCGGTCGAGTCGATCCGCAAGGCGGTCGTCTCCGGCGCGGCATTTCCGCCGTCGCTGCAGGCCGAGATCCGCGACCGCGGCATCGACGCTTACCAGATCTACGCCACCGCCGACCTCGGCTGCGTCGCGTACGAAACGCCAGCCCGCGAAGGCATGGTCGTCAGCGAGGACGTGCTGCTCGAAATCGTGCGTCCCGGCACCGGTGAGCCGGTCGCGCCCGGCGAGGTCGGCGAGGTCGTGGTCACGTCCTTCGATCACCATCACCCGTGGATCCGGCTCGCGCTCGGCGACCTGTCGGCAACGATGCCCGGCGCGTCGGCCTGCGGCCGCACCAACACCCGCATTCGCGGCTGGATGGGCCGCGCCGATCAGACGACGAAGGTCAAGGGCATGTTCGTGCGGCCGGAACAGGTGGCCGAGATCGGCCGCCGGCACGCCGAACTGGGCCGCTTGCGGCTGGTGGTCACGCGCAGCGGCGAGGCGGACCAGATGACACTGAAGGCGGAATCGCGCGCGCGCGGCGCCGAGTTGATGCAGGCGGTCGGCGAGTCGCTGCGCGCGGTGACCAAGCTCGGCGGAACGATCGAACTGGTCGAGCCGAGCAGTCTGCCGAACGACGGCAAGGTGATCGACGACGCGCGCAGCCTCGGCTAGGCGCAGAAGCGCCGACGCAACGCGTCAGCGCTTCTTCTTCGCCTTCGCCGGCGCTTTCTTGGCCGCCGTCTTGCCCGGTGCTTTCTTGGCCGCCGCCTGCTTGGCCGGGGCCTTGGCCGCCTTGCGGGCAGCCGGCTTGCGGGCCGGCGCCGCCTCGACCGCCGAATTCGCGGCAGCCGCTTCGGCCGCTTCGCCTTCGGCCTCCGGCGGCGGCTTGGTCGAGATCACCTGATACCCCGGCGGGGGCGCGGCCTTTTCTTCGTTGATCGCCCACAGCTTCAGGGCATCGGCCTGCGTCGGCACGGTGCCGGCTGACACGCGCGAACGCCGCGCCGCAACCGAGTCGCGCACGATCTTTTCCACCACATCGAGCGGCAACCGGGTCAGATCCGAGAACTTGATGTAGCTGCGCTGTGCGTTGATGCCCGGCAATGCATCCTTGTGCTTGACGATGACTTCCTGCTCGGCGACGTACAGCGACATGTGCCGTCGGCCCGATTCGAGCGCAAAAAGCGGCCCGTCGAGTTCGTAAAAGGCCAATCCGTAACGCATGCTTTCACGCACGCCGCGCGCCGAGCGGCGAATCATGCTGCACACGCGTGCCATCGCGACCCTGCGGTCAGGCGGCAAATCCCTGAGGTAGGCGCCGACCGTCGTGGGGGTCATGTCCATTCTCACTTCCTCCGGCTGCTGCGTCCGAGCAACACGCAATTTTAACCGACTGGCCTCCCGCGATTGAGCGTCAGCATTCACCGGGGCCCCCACCCCCGGGGGCATCACGTTTTCGCGGCAGGGCAATGCGGCCGGTCGGGCCAGCCGTTCAGCGCTTCGTGCGGCCCTTTTGCTGCAGCTGGCGCATCGTTTCCTCGCGGTCGAGGAAACGCGTGCAGTCGACCTTGTCGGTCGGCAGGTCGGCCAGCTTGCCGGCGCGCGCATCGACGCGCAGCGCCGACTTTGCGTTCGCCATCCGCAGCACGCCCTGCGAGGAGCGCCAGGTGGCGCCGGCCACCGCGAAGCCGGTCTCGGAGTTACGGCGCCCGGTGCACTGGACGCTGACCGTTTCGCCGGCCGTCTCGCCGGGGTACTTGCGTTCGTCGAGGACCTGAAAGCGCAGCCGGGCGCGATTGTCGCGGTCGTATTCGATGACGCCGCGGCGCACCAGCCAGACATGCGGCAACAGCGCGCATTCGACGACCCAAAGTTCGAGATCCGAATTCGCCAGTCGCGCCCGCCACGACGGCTCGAAGCTGCAGCCAGGGGGCAGGGCGATGCCGGCGCCCGGCTCGCTGTAAACGGGGCGGCCAAGGTAATCGGCGGCCTGCGCACTGGCGGCAAACAAGGCAAGGGCACACAGCGCCCGGCGCAGGATGCGGCCGGCGATCGCCTGGCGCGCGTGTCTCATCCCTGTGCCCGGTAGAAGATGAAGTCGGCGCTGAAGTCGACGCGCAGCAGGCGATTCACCTCCGCCGCATCGCAGCGCCTTGGCGGCATGCCGCCGCGCGTGTTGACGCGTTGCACGTACGTGACGCCACCGAATTCGCCCTTGCCGAAACTCTTGGCGGCAAACAGCAGCCACGGCAGCGTCGCGTCCGAATCGGCCTTGTCGTACGCGACCACCGTGGCGAGCAGGCGGCTGCCGTCGCGATGTTCGAACGAGAAGTTCGCGCCGTGTCGCCCAACTGACTGGCCCTGCGGATCGAACAGTTCCGCCTCGGGCAGTCGGAAGCGCCACTCGAAGGCGCCGCCGTGCCGCTCGCAGCGGAAGATCTGCACGCCCCGTGCGGCAAGTTGAAGGGCCGGGTCGTGACCGACGGGGACCTTGATGCGGCTGAAGAAGCCGAGCGACGGCGGCTCGGCGCGCGGCGGCGGGCTCGGCCGATCGGGGACCGGCCCCGGCCCAGCCGGCGGGCCCGGCAGCGGCACGGCGACGCAGCCCGCAAGCAGCGCCGTGGCGAACGAGGCGAGGTGAACGCGTGTCATCAGTCCCGATTGTGCAGCAGGCCGGAAGCGGCTTCGGCGGCGCCCGTTTTGAGCAGGTCGGCGACGTTCGAATCGATCATCTGCGCAAAGGATCGGGCGGAGAAGTAGCGCCGATGGATGAGGCGCATGTACTCGGTGCGCGCGAAGTGCGCGTGCAGATGATCGAGCGACGTACTGCGCACTTCGAGCAGCCAGAATTTGATCAGCACCTTCGCGGCGTGCCGGGCGTTGCGTTCGGGATCGCTTCGCAGCGCACCGAGGCGACGGTATGCGCCGTCGAGCGCGCGGGCCACCTCCGTGAATGCTGCGCCGTGACCCGGAATCACGACGCGCGGCGCGCGCGCAGAAATCGCATCGAGCACGGCCTGCTGCTCGTCGAAGCCGGACTCGCCCTCAAGCTCCGGGAACAGCACTCCGAAGCCGTTTTCCCACAGCGCATCGGCGGAAATCAGGATCCGCTCGTCGTCGTTGAACAGCAGCACCATTTCCGGGTCGTGCCCGCCGCCGGCGAGTACCTGCCAGTCGAGCCCGCCAAGCCGTAGCGGCTCGCGCGGGTCGATCAGCGCGTCGTAGTCGAAGCGCGCGCAGCGCTGTCCCGTCGCGGCATACAGCAGCCGGCGCTCGTCCCACTCGCGCACGGCTGCTGCCTGTCCCGGCGGAATCGTGATCGACGACGCGAAGCGGGCAAGCAGCGCGGCGTTGCCGCCGACGTGGTCCGAATGCAGGTGCGTGTTGACGATGCGCGCCAGTCGCTTGCCGCGTCGCGCCTGTTCGATCAGCTGCACGGTGATCGGCGCGTGCGACACGTAGCCGGTGTCGACGACGCTCGCCGTCTCGCCGTCGTCGAAGACGATGCTGTTCGAGCTGAGCCAGCCGCGCTCGAGCACCTGCATTGTCGCCGGCAGGCGAAACGACGCGGCACTCACCGCCGATAGGCCTGCGCAATGCGTGCGAACGCCGCCAGCAGTTCCGGCGAACCGCCAAAAAAGAAGCGGAAGCGGCCACTGACGGTGCGGACCATCAGTCGCCGCGCGAACGGCGGGCCGAACAGGCGCGCGCTGTACATCTCGCGCCATTCGACCTTCTTGTCGGTCAGTCCGCTCTGGCGGATGCCCTTGGCGTCGATCGTCGTGGTCGAACGCAGGAAGACCCAGTACGAAGCCACGAGGCCCAAAAGGCCGATGCCGAGCAGCCAGTAGCCCTGCGCAGCCTGCTGGTCGTCGGGCAGGTACAGCGTCGCGCGG
>JBFGOX010000216.1:0-5574 GCA_041565015.1 Burkholderiaceae bacterium | reverse complement strand
GTCAATTAACGTTGCGTCGCATGCGCCACCGCGACCGTTGCGTTCTCGCGGGCTGAGCTGACGCCGTTTGTTGGTAGAGATTCAACGTTCCCCCGCCGCCGCAAACCGCCTTGGCTATCAACCGTCCGGCCACTCCGCGTCGACCTGTTCCGTGATGGCGCCGATCGAAGGTGCATATGACCGCATCCGCCTGCCCGGCCTGACGATCCCCTTCGCGCCGCCGCGTGCGGCGCTGATGACGGTGCTGAAGGATTCGTTCCCGCGCGAGGCGGCGGGCATCGACCGCTACTTCGACTGGGTCGATCGCGCCGCGGCCGCGATGGGCGCGGTGTTCTCGGCGCGCAGCATGCCCGGGCCGCTCGCCGCTCCGCTGGCCTGGTTCAAGCGCAAGGAGATCGCGCGCTGGGTCAGCCGCACGACCTGGGACGTGGTGCAGGAATGCACGGCCGATCCGCATCTGCGCGCGGCGCTTACCGCGCAGTGGATCGACTACGGTAGCCGGCCAAAGGACAGTTCGTTCGCCGTGCACGCGCTGGTCATCAGGTCGTATCTCGACGGCGCCTGGATCCCGGTCGGCGGCAGCCAGGTGTTCGCGCAGGAGCTTGGCCGCACGATTCGTGACGGCGGCGGCGAGATCCGTACCGGCGCCGAGGTGGTCGGCATCTCGGCGCAGGACCGTCGCGTCTGCGGCGTAAGGCTGCGCGACGGCGAGACCATCGAGGCGCGCTGCGTGATCTCCGATGCCGGCGCGCACAATACGCTGCGCATGCTGCCGTCGAGCGAGGTCGACTATGGCTGGGCGCAGGACATCACCGAACTCGAAGCCTCGACCGGGTACATCGGGCTTTATCTAGGTCTTGCCGGCGACATTGCCCACGCCGGCGCCGACACCGCGAATACCTGGATCTACGAGTCGTGGGACGTCAACGCGGCGTGGGACGACCCGTTCAAGCAGGCGCGCGCGCCGGCGCTTTTCGTCGCTTTTCCGTCGCTGCGCGACCCGTCGCACGATCCGGGGCCGCAGCAGCGGCACACTGCAGAGATCGTGGCGCTGGTCAACTGGAGCACCTTCGCGCAGTGGGACCGCACCGACGTCGACCACGGCATGAAGCCCGGCACGGCCGCAAAGGAAGAAGGCTACGCCGCGTTCAAGGACCTGCTGCGTAGGAATCTGCTGGCGCAGTTCGGCGAGCACTTTCCGGCGCTGGCACCGAGGGTGCAGTTGTGCGAAGCCTCGACGCCGATCACCGTGGCCGAATACACGGGCGCCGAGCACGGCGCGATGTACGGACTGGCGACCACGCCGCAGCGATTCCTGTCACCGGCCCTGCGCCCGCGCACGCCCGTCGGCGGGCTACTGCTTGCGGGTCAGGATGCCTGCACGCCAGGCGTCACCGGCGCCATGCTGGGCGGGCTGATGGCCGCAGCCAACGTCGAGCCGAAGCTCTGGCGGTTGTTGCGCTGAGCGCGGCGCGCCTCTGGCGCGACTGACGGCTGGCTCGGGCCCAGGACGGACGATGGGCGTTCGGCCCCCTGCTGGCCTCGGTGTCGCGCCGAGGCGCGGCTGCCGACCGCGCAAGCGGACGAAGCACTGGGTATCGCGAGCACGCCCTGTCGCACCGACGCCTCGCCGCGCCTGTTGCGACGCAGGTACATCGGGCTACCCCGGGCGAAGCTAGGAGGAGACGCCGTGCAGTTCACGATGACACCGATCGGCTACGTCAGCGCATCGCGCAAGCACGCCGAGGACGACTACTGGGGCGGCCAGGAGGCCTGCATTCGGCTCGCCGACGCGTTCACCGCCGACGCACTGCAGGGCATCGACGCTTTTTCGCATGCGGAGATCCTCTTCGTATTCCACGAAGTCGATCCGTCGCGAATCGTCACGGCCGCCCGTCATCCGCGGAACAACCGCGATTGGCCTTTGGTCGGCATCTTCGCCCAGCGCGGCAAGAACCGGCCCAACCGGATCGGCAGCACGGCCTGCCGTATCCTTCGCTGCGAGGGCACGGCGTTGTTCGTCGCGGAACTGGACGCCATCGACGGCACGCCCGTGCTCGACATCAAGCCGGTCATGGCCGAGTTCCTGCCACGCAGCAGGACTCGCCAGCCGGAATGGTCACGAGAACTGATGCGCCGGTACTGGCTGCAGAAGTGAAGGACATGTCGACGAGACAGCGCAAGACCAGACCTGACAGGAGACAGAGATGACTGACGAAGCTGCCGAAAAGACCCCGCTCGAGAAATCGCGAGACATCATTTCGCAACTGAAGGAGATGCGGCACTACTCCGAGAGCAACATCGAGAAGCTGACTGAGTTCTGGCTGCTGCTCGACGAAGAACTGAAGCAGAAGGCGTTCGCGAAAAGCATCGAGAGCCTGATGTCGCAGCAGAACGCATTCCACGACGCTATCGACACGCTGATCACCGATTACGAGATGGAGTGCAATCGAATCGAAAACGAGGGGTCTTGAGCGCCGGCATCGGCGCGACGGACGCCCGGCGTTCAGCAGGCGCCGCCACGGTCGGTTGACCGGCGAAGACGGGCGTGCCGGCGCGACTGGCGCAGATCGGGCTTCAGGCTGACGACCGCCCTTCGATCAGGCGCCGTAGCGATCGTGGTACTGCACCCACGCCATCGGCCAAGGCAACGCGCCTTCGTCGCGTCCTTTGGGGACCAGATCGAGGTAGTGATAGGCGACGTTCAGCATGTCCAGCCCGCGCGAGTAGCACGAGTAGGTGTGATGGAGGCCTCCTGAAGCAGCGCGGTGAAATACGCTGATCCCCGGCGCCTCCTCGCTCGGGAAACGCTGCATGGTGTAGTTGTAGTCGACTTCGCCCTTTGCCATCTCCTCCGGCGTGAACGACACGTTGAAGTCGTGGTTGAACGTGTTGCCGATCGAGGAGACCCACCTGAATTCCCAGCCCATCCGCCGCTTGAACGCTTCGATCTTCTCGATCGGCGCCCGCGAGACGGCCACCATGCTCACATCGCGCTGGTTCAGATGAACGATGATGCGGCTGAAGTTGTCGGCCCAGAACGAGCACATCTTGCAACCCTGCTCCCAGTCCGGGCCGAACATGAAGTGGTAGACGATCAACTGCGTTCGGCCGTCGAACAGGGCGGCAAGCGATTGCGCGCCTGCCGGCCCTTCGAAGACATAGTCGCGCTGAACCGGCGTCCACGGCAATTCGCGGCGCTGGCGGTTCAGTTCATCGCGCGCCCGCGTGAACTCCTTCTCGCGGACCAGCAGGCGCTTGCGCGCGGCAATCCACGCTTCGCGCGAGACGACTGGATGCGCATTCGGCATGACCCGCCCTCCTTCGGTTGCGGGCGCGGCCTCAGGCCACCGACCGTGCCAGCTGCGCCAGGCACCCGTTCCAGCCCTCCTGATGCCGGTCGCGTGCCTCGGTGTCGGCGAACTGCTCGTGCAACAGCGTCAGTTCGGTGCCGGCGCCCGCCGGCCGCAGCGTCACCGTCACCAGCGACTCGCGCTCGGGCGTGCTCGCCCATGCCCAGGTGAATACGAGTTTCTCGTTCCGAACCACTTCACGGTAGACGCCCCGGACATCGTGATCCTCGCCGTCCGGGGCGCGCATCACGATCCGGTAAGACCCGCCCTCGCGCACATCGAATTCGACAACCGTGACGGCGAAGGCCGGATCGGGCCTGAACCAGTGTGCTAGCGCTTGCGCGTCGGTCCAGGCACGCCAGACTTTTTCCGGCGTGGCGTTGTAGCTGCGACTGAGCCGGAGCGACGGTCGGGTCTTGACTGGGCTTTCCTGCATGGCGTCAGTTCCTCCTGTTGATACAGGTAACGGCCTAGCGCATCGAGCTGGCCGGACCAGAAGTGCCGATAGCGGACAAGCCAGGCCGCAGCCTGCGCCAGAGGCTCGGCGGCCAGCGTGCAGTGCACGACGCGCCCCTGCTTGGCGCAGGCGATCAGTCCGGCATCCTCGAGCACGCGCAGGTGCTTCAGGAAGCCGGGCAGCGACATCGGGTGCGGGCCGGCCAGTTCCATGACCGGCCGGCTGCCGTCGGCAAGCGAAGCCAGCACCTGGCGTCGCGTCGGATCGGCGAGCGCCGCGAAGATCGTGTCGAGTGCAGGCTCTTCGTACTTAACCATTTGGTTAAGTTTTGCTAGCCCTGCCGAGCCTGTCAAGTGTTGAACGTATGCGCTGACGCGATGGCGTGATTTGCCGCCGGTGGCGCACGCAGCCGCCCCCGGTCGCATCCGGCCCGCCACCTGTGCGCCGGTCGCGTCAACGACAAGTCGGCTATGTCGCCGGCTGCGGGGGTGTGACTGCCGGCACCCGCCGATTGCCGCGATGCGCGAGCAGGTACAGCGACGGGATCAGCAGCAGGCTGACGAACATCGAGAACAGCAGCCCGAAGACCATGCACACGGCGAGCGGCTGCAGCATCTCGGCACCCTCGCCGAGCCCGAGCGCCAGCGGCAGCATGCCGGCCACCGTGGTCAGCGTTGTCATCAGGATCGGCCGCAGGCGCAGCCGCGCCGCTTCGACGATCGCCTCAGCGATCGCCAGCCCGCGCACGCGTTCGAGCTCGATGAACTCGACCAGCACGATCGAGTTATTGACGACCACGCCGATCAGCATGATGACGCCGAGCCACACCGGCATCGACAGCGGCAGATCGGCGGCAAGCAGCCCCAGAACGACGCCGATGAGCGCAAAGGGCACGCCGCACATGATGACGGCCGGATTGCGCAGCGACTCGTACTGCACGGCCATCACCACGAACACCAGGAACAGCGCCAGCGCGGCCAGCGTGGCGATCTGCACCTGCCCCTCCTGCAGGCTTTCGAACGCGCCGCCGTAGTACAGCGTGTAGCCTGGCGGCAGCTCGAAGTCGGCAAGGGCCGTTCGGATCCCGCCCATCACCTGCCCGAGCGGGCGGGCGCCGGTCAGCGCCGCCTTGACTTCGATGATGCGGCTCTGGTTCTCGCGCCGTATTTCGGTCGGCGCCGAGATGAAGTCGACGCGGGCGATGTCGCCGAGGTAGACGGCCGGCCGGCCCCCTTCGCCGCCGAACAGCAGCACCGACTCGATCGCGCGCGGGTCCTCGACCGTGCTTGGCGGCAGCCGCACGCGGATGTCGTAGGCCCGATCCCGGTCGAAGAATTCGCTGACGATCAGCCCATCGAGCGCGACCTGCAGCGCGCGCCCGGCCTGCGCCGAGTCGATGCCCAGTTCAGCGGCGCGCGTGCGGTCGAGCCGCACGGCGAATTCCTGGCGCACTTCCTCGGCCGAGTGCTCGACGTTGCGCAGCCCGGGGATCGCGCGCAGCTTGCCGAGCAGGCGGTCGCCGACTGCAGCCAGCACGTCGAGATCCGGCCCGCGCACGCGAACGCTGACATCCTCGTCGGCGCGGCTCGTTCGCACGCCGCGGATGCCGGCCGGCCGCGCAAGCACCTTCACGCCGGCAAGCTGAGCCTCGGCGACGCTGCGCTGAAAGGTGCCGACCCAGCGCTCGACGCTGCGCGCACGTTCGGTCACCGGCACCAACTGGATCGACATCGAACTGCGGTTGGGCCGCTCGCGCTGCGAACG
>JBFGOX010000215.1:0-5579 GCA_041565015.1 Burkholderiaceae bacterium | reverse complement strand
GTACCGAAGATATAGTCGTCGCGATCGAAGCGCGCGTTCCAGGTCTCGCGCGGGTTGGCGAAGCCGTTGCTCATCGCCGCAAGCTAGACGGGCGCTGCGATCGGTGGCGGCCGGCGCAGGTCAGAAACGTCGCCTGCGCGTGCCGCGTCGCCGCAACCGGGTCACCGCCGCGGCGGCGCGTGGATCGGGTCGACCCAGTCGACCTTTTCCGGGTTCGGCTCGACGTCGGCGATGTCGAGGTTGACCACCACCGCCTCGTTGTCCGAGCGCACCAGCACGCATTCGAGCGGCTCGTCGCTCGACGCGTTGATCTCCTGGTGCGGCACGTACGGCGGCACGAAGATGAAATCACCGGCGTCGGCTTCGGCGACGTACTCGAGCCGCTCGCCCCAGCGCATGCGGGCGCGGCCCCTGACTACGTAGATCACCGATTCGAGCGCGCCGTGATGGTGCGCGCCAGTCTTGGCGTTCGGATGAATGCTGACCGTGCCGGCCCAGATCTTCTGCGCGCCGACGCGCGCAAGATTGATCGCCGCCTTGCGGTCCATGCCCGGCGTCTGTGCCGTGTTCGGATCGAGCTGGCTGCCCTTGATCACGCGCACACCGTCGTGGCGCCAGTCGTGATGGGATTGCTGATCGCTCATCGATGTCTCCTCCGCGCAGATGCCTGCGGTCGAGGCGCGCGGCTCGCTGCGATGGAAACGCCGCCTCGCCGCAGGACGATGTTCGCACACCGTCGCGTGGCCGCCTCACGCGCCTGCGTCATCGCCGCGGCCGGCGGCGGGCCAACACGGTGGCGTCGCACCGACCTGCCGCCAGAACTGGCTGAACGAGCGGCATGGCTGCGGCGGATCGATGAAGAACCGCGGCACCGGCTCGATCACCGCGCCGTTTAGCGCCAGCTGCGCGAGCACGGCCGCGTAAGAAGCATTCAGCGTGCCGAGCGATGCGACGTGCTCGGCGGCGAACATCGATGACACCTGCGCCGACGACAGCCGAAGCACCGGCACGCGCAGTTCGCGCAGCCGGCCGAGCACGAAGTCCCAGCGGCGCGCCGACCACCGGTGCTGCCGGTGAAACTCCCGCACCAGCATGCACACGGCCGCGCGCTGCGGCTGCCGACGCTTCAGCGACCAGGGATGCAGCAGCTCGACCGGCCGATTCGCCGGCGGCGCGTCGTCGCCCGGTGGCGCGTCATCGAGCGCCGCCGGCTCGGCAACGCCCGGATGCTGCCCCGGCTGCGGGCCGACGTCGACGTCCGATCGGGCCAGCCGGTCGATTTCGTCATAGCCCCGGTCGATCGACGTGCCCGCGCTGGCCCAGCGCGGCGCGTAGCGGGAGACGTTCTCCGCGTTGAACAGGTAAGGCTTGCCAGTCAGCGTGCCGGCAACCCACTGCCACGACAGGTGGTTCGAGGCGAGATCGCCGTCGAGCAGGTGCGCGTACATCCAGTCGGCGCCGGCGCGCCAGTGCACCTTGCGCAGGTGGATCGCGTAGGCGGCGAGCCACATGCGCGCGTGGTTGTGCAGGTAGCCGGATGCGTACAGCGCGCGCACCGCGGCGTCGATCACGGGCACGCCGGTGGCTCCGTGACGGATGTCGTCGGGCAGCCGGCTCGCATAACGCGTCGCCGGCGCCGGCCGCAGGTCGGCGAAAATGCCGTCGCCCAGCCGCGACCACAGGTGATGAAAATACTCGCGCCAGGCCAGCTCGTAGACGAGCTTGTCCTCGCGCCGCAGCCGGTGCCGCTGACGCAAAACGGCAATCACCTCCGGCACATCCGTGAAGCCGTGCGTCAGATACGGCGACAGCCTTGTTACCGCGCCATCGATCGCGTTACGCGTGCGCGCGTAGGCGCGCGGTTCGACTGCCGCCAGCCGCGCCTGCAGCGCGGCGTCGGTCGGCGCAAATTCATCTTGCTGCTGCGGCGTACTCACCGGCCAGAAGAACGCGCCGCGTTCAGCGCTCGCGCGTCAGCGGCACGAAGCGCACCGCCAGCACGCTGCGCGTTACGGCGCGGCCTTCGGCGTCCTTGCGCAGCACCTGCAGCTGCTGGATGCCGCCGCGCGAGCCCACCGGCGCAACCAGCCGCCCGCCGGCCGCAAGCTGCTCGATCAGCGGGCGCGGCATGTGATCCGGCGCCGCGGTGACAAGAATCGCATCGAAGGGCGCCGCCTCCGGCCAGCCGAGATAGCCGTCGCCGATCCGCGTTTCGATGTTGCGATAGCCAAGGGAGGCCAGCAGTTCGGCGGCGCGCTCGCCGAGCGGGCGGACGATTTCGATCGTGTACACGCGTGCCACCAGCTCGGCCAGCACTGCTGCCTGGTAGCCGGAGCCGGTGCCGATCTCGAGCACGCGGTCGGTCGGCTTCGGTTCGGCCAGATCGGTCATCAGCGCAACGATGAACGGCTGCGAGATCGTCTGATCGTGGCCGATCGGCAGCGGCCGGTTGTCGTAGGCGCGATCAGCAAGTTCCGCCGGCACAAACCGGTGCCGCGCTACTCGCCCGAGCGCTTCGAGCACGCGCGGATCGATGCGGCCGCGACCGGTCGAGCCCGCCGTGTCGCGAAAGTCGCGCTCGATCTCGGCCAGCAGACGCGTGCGCGCCGCGGCGAAGTCGTCCTTCTGCTGGGCGCACGCGACGCCGAGCGGCGCGGCGAGGCCGGCGGCGAGCAGATGGCGGCGCAGGATCATCGGCAACCTCATCAAATAACAGTGTAGGACCGCGGCGGCTTCCTACAATGACCCCTGTCAGTTCCCCGCCCGACCCCATTGCGCCGCATGAACGGCTCCGATCTCGCCGCAGATGCGCTGGCGCCGCAGCAGTCCGCGACGGCGCTGACGTTGCCGGCGGCCTGCTATGTGCAGCCGCAGTTCGCCGAGCGCGAGCGCGAGGCGGTGTACGCGCGGAGCTGGCAGCTGCTCGCGCATGCGGCGCAGGTCGAGGAACCGGGCGACCACGTCGTGGCCGAGATCGCCGGCGTGCCGCTGCTGGTGGTCCGCGGCGACGACGGCGCGCTGCGCGTGCTGCACAACGTGTGCCGCCATCGCGCCGGCCCGCTGGCCATCTGTGACGCTCGCGGCGCGCGCGAGCTGCAATGCCGCTACCACGGCTGGCGTTACGCACTCGACGGCCGACTGCTCGGCGCGCCGGACATGGGCCGCGTGCAGGACTTCGATGTCGGCGCGATCAGGCTGCCCTGCGCGCGCGTCGCGACCTGGCAGGGACTGGTGTTTGCCGCGCTCAGCGAGCGGGTGCCGCCATTCGAAGCGGTCGTCGACGGCATTGATTCGCGACTCGACCGCCCACTGGCCGCTTACGAATTCGATCGCCGCGTCAGCTATGAAGCGGGCTGCAACTGGAAGGTCTACGTCGACAACTTTCTCGAGGGCTATCACGTGCCCCGCGTGCACGCCGGCTTGGCGCCGCTGCTCGACGCGGATCGCTATGCGACGCGCACGGCGCGCTGGCACAGCCTGCAGGCCAGTCCGCTCGCCGGCGGCGGGCCGTACGCGCAGGGCGAGGCGCTGTACTACTGGCTGTACCCGAACACCATGCTCAACTTTCTGCCCGCACGGCTGCAGACCAATCGGGTGCTGCCGCTGGCGATCGACCGCTGCCGGATCGAATTCGCCTACTTCTACGCGCGCGAGGTCGGCCCCGGGCCGCGCGCACAGGACCAGCGTTTCAGCGACGAGGTGCAACGCGAGGACATCGCGATCTGCGAGGCGGTGCAGCGCGGCCTGGCCTCGGGCTCGTATGTCGCCGGACGGCTGAATCCGCACCACGAGTCCGGCCTGCTGCATTTCCACGAACTGCTGCGCGCCGCCTATCGTGACGGATCCGACGCGCACGGCGCGCTCGGATCCGGCCGAACCACGTCTTGCACAAAGGGAGGCGGCGATGCATCTCAGAGCTGAGTTGATGAACCGCCGTAACTGGCTGCGAACGGCGACGCTGCTCGCGGCGCTCGGCGTTGCCTCCGCGAGCGCGCAGGCGCCGTCAGCGCCACCGTGCCGCGCGCCGGAATTCGCGCAGTTCGACTTCTGGCTCGGCGACTGGACGGTGCGCTGGACCGACAAGGAAAAAGGCGAACAGGTCGGCAGCAACCGCATCCGCAAGACGCTCGACGGCTGCGTGATTCTGGAGGAGTTCGACGGCCGTCCCGGCACGCCGCTCGTCGGCACCAGCGTTTCGACCTTCGTGCCGCGCGCCGGCAAGTGGAAGCAGACTTGGGTCGACAACAGCGGCAGCTACCTCGACTTCGAGGGCGAACTGCGCGACGGCAGGATGGTCCTGTCGCGGCGCGCGCCGCTGCTGGGCGAAGCGGCGCAGCAGCGAATGGTCTTCTCCGACATTCGCGCCGATTCGCTGACCTGGGACTGGCAGGTCTCGAAGGACAATGGCGCGACCTGGTCGACGTCATGGCGGCTGCTGTACACGCGGCGCCGCTAGTGCGCCGGCCCTAAACTGCCGCGCCGACCGGCAGCAACCGCCACCCGAGGAGACGACCGTGTCGCTGGCCATCACTTTTTCCGATGTCGAAGCCGCTGCGGCGCGCCTGCAGGGCGTCGCGCATCGCACGCCGGTGGCGACTTCGCGCACCGCCAACGAAATCACCGGCGCGAAGCTGTTCTTCAAGTGCGAGAACCTGCAGCGCATGGGCGCGTTCAAGTTCCGCGGCGCGTTCAACGCACTGGCGCAGTTCTCGCCGGCGCAGCGCATCAAGGGGGCGATCGCGTTCTCCAGCGGCAATCACGCGCAGGCGATCGCGCTGTCGGCGCGGCTGCTCGGCATGCCGGCGCTGATCGTGATGCCGCACGATGCGCCGCCGCTGAAGATCGCCGCGACCCGCGGTTATGGTGCCGAGGTCGTGCTGTACGACCGCTACACGCAGGACCGCGAGGCGCTGGGCAGGCAGCTGGCCACCGAACGCGGCATGACGCTGATCCCGCCCTACGACCACCCGCAGGTGATGGCAGGCCAGGGCACGGCAGCGCTGGAGTTGCTCGAAGACGTGGGCGCGCTCGACGTGCTGCTGGTCTGTGTCGGCGGCGGCGGGCTGATTTCCGGCTGCGCGGTCGCGGCCAGGCACCTTGCGCCCGATTGCCGCGTGATTGGCGTCGAGCCGGAAGCCGGCAACGACGTGCAGATGAGCCTGCGCAAGGGCGAGATCGTCCACATCGACGTGCCGAAGACCATCGCCGACGGCGCGCAGACGCAGCACACCGGCAAGCTGACCTTCCCCGTCATCCAGGCGCTGGTCGGCGACGTGCTGACGGTCTCCGACACGCAGCTCGTGCGCACGATGCGTTTTTTCATGGAGCGCATGAAGCTGGTCGTCGAGCCGACCGGATGCCTCGCCGCCGCCGCCGCGCTCGAAGGCGTGGTCCCTCTGCGCGGCAAGCGCGTGGGCGTGATCGTCAGCGGCGGCAACATCGACGCGGCGCGTTACGCGCAGCTGCTGCTGCAGGCGGCCCCGTGAAGGCCGCGTCCGCGAACGGCCGTTGACGCCGGCGCATGCGGCGCCGGCCGATCCGGCCACGTCCGCTCATGCGCTCCGCTGCCGCGGGCGCTC
>JBFGOX010000214.1:0-5585 GCA_041565015.1 Burkholderiaceae bacterium | reverse complement strand
TCGCCCAGTCGATGAAGCGGCGATCCTGTGCGCTCGGTTTCTCGACCACGTAGGTGCGATAGACGGGGAAGCAGGCAACGACTTCGGCCAGCGCCAGCCGCAGCGAATTGAGCGTGAAGTCGCGCGTGCGGCGGTCGGCGCGCGCCAGTCGCAGCAACGCGTTGGCCAGCACGGTCAGCTCGCCGGACAGGCTGGAGGCCATGACGATGCGGCGGCAGCGATAGCCAAGCTCCTCGAAATCCTCGGCTTCGTCGCCGACGAACGCGCGCCAGGCGCGGTCGAGTCGCGATTTCGCACCCGGATCGATGAACAGACCGTTGACGACGTTGGTGAAGCGGTAGCCGGTCGTGCCGTGCAGGGCCCAGTCGGACGGCAGCTGCTCGTGCGGCGCGATGATCTTCTCAGCGAGCACGTAAAGCGGCCAGGCCGGCGCGCCTTCCTCGCCAGCAACGACGGCGCCCGGATAGCCAACCAGCTGCGCGTAGCGCTCCTGCAGCCGGCGGAAATATCCGGCCGGATCGAGCAGGCCGTCCGGGTGATCGATGCGCAGGCCGTCGACCTTGCCGCTGGCGGCCAGATCGAGCACCAGCCGGTGCGTGGCGTCGAAGACCTCGAGCCGCTCCATCCGCAGCGCCGCCAGTTCGTTGATGTCGAAGAAGCGCCGATAGTTGATCTCGTCGGCGGCCACGCGCCAGTACGCCAGCCGGTAGGCCTGCAGGTCGATCAGTTCGTCCAGTGCGGCAAAGCTGGCGCGATCGTCGGCGGTGCCGTTGATCGCCAGCACTGCGCGTTCGATGGCCTCGGCGAGCGAAGGGAACTCGCGCACCAGCCGCGCCAATTGGGCCTTGTGCACCTCCTTGTCGCGGTGCCGTTCGGCGCGCTGCGCGCCGTCGCCGGAATCCCGCACCGGCAGGTGGCCGAGCGCAGCGCTCAGGCTGGCCAGGGCATCGGCAGCCGCCTGCGGCATCGAACTCGGCGTGGCCAGGCGCAGCGCCGAGGCCAGCAGCCGCGGATAGGTGACCGGGTCGATCGGCAACCGGTGCTCGAAGTAGCGCAGCACGAAACTGCCGGCCTGCGGCTCGAAGGCGAGCTTCAGTTCGCCGTGCTCGAGCACGACACCGTACTGGTCGCCGAGGATCGGCAGCAGTACCTTGCCGGTCAGCGCCGGGTCGCTGGAGGTCCAGTCGATGTCGAAGAACTCGGCGAACATCGACGCGGCGCCGTTTTCGAGCACGTCGAGCCACCAGCCGTTGTCACCGCCGAGCACGCCCATGTGATTGGGCACCACGTCGATCAGCAGCCCCATGCCATGGCTGCGCAGCACGGCGACCAGCTGCTCGAAGTCGTCGCGGTTGCCGATCTCCGGATTCAGCGCGTTGTGGTCGACGATGTCGTAGCCGTGCCGGCTGCCGGCGCGTGCGCGCAGGAACGGTGAACAGTACAAATGGCTGATGCCCAGCCGTGCCAGATACGGAACCCGCGCGGCGGCATCCGTGAACGTGAACTCGCGGTGCAGCTGAACGCGGTAAGTGGCGCGGGGAATGACCGCGCGCACTGCCTCGGCGCGAGGCGGCACCGCTGCGCGGCCACGGCCACGTTCGTGCGCGAACATGCGCGTCAGTTCGACGAAGCGTTCGTCGGCTGGCCACCGTTCGAGCAGCAGCGGCAGCTTGCGCTGCCAGTTCGGATGCGCGTCGGTCGTGCCCGGCTGGTTGATCTGCTCGCGCACCTCGAGCACGTCTTCGAGCTGCGCCAGCACGATCTTCGACGGGCTGCGCGCCAGATACTGGTGCAGCGCGCGGCAAAACGGCGAGGTCATCTTCGGGATCGACACCGGGCTGACGGTCGCGCCCGGTGGCAGCAGATGCTCGTGCTCGAGCGCCAGCAGCAGCCGCGCGCGGTCCTGCGCGCGCTCGATCACCTGCCGCTGGCGCAGTTCGGGCTGCGGAAACAGATCCAGTTTCGCGCGCAGCTCGAGGTCGTAGCCGTCCCACCAGCCGGCCAGCGTGGGCAGGTCGTGCGTGGCGCCGGCGACCAGCGCCTGCGGCTCGAAGGCTGCCGGGGCCAGGAAACCGCCTTGCGGGTCGCGCTCGAAATACAGCAGCCGGTACGACAGCACGCCGCTGGCGGCAAGCTTCTGCTGCACGACGGGCGGCACCGTGCCGAGATCCTCGCCGATGACGAGGCATCGATTGCGCTGGCTTTCCAGCCGCACGATCGCCAGCAGTTCGTCGAACGGGTAGTGCACGTAGGCGCCATGCGCCGCGTCGGCCCCTTCGGCGATCCAGTACAGACGCATCAGCGCCATGACGTGATCGATGCGAAGCGCACCCGAATGCTGCATGTTGGCGCGCAGCGTGGCGATGAACGGCGCATACGCCGCCTCGGCCAGCCGTTGCGGGATCAGCGGCGGCAGTCCCCAGTTCTGTCCCTTCAGGTTGAACTCGTCGGGCGGCGCGCCGACCGAGGCGCCGATCGCATAAAGATCCTGTTCCGCCCAGGCCTCGGCACCGGCACGGTCGATCGAGACGGCGAGGTCCTGGTACAGGCCGACGCCGAGCGCGAGTTCGAACGAACGCCGGCCGACGGCGGCCAGCTGCACGTCGGCTTGCCACTGCAGATATTCGAAGAATTCGACCCGCTCGCCGTGTTCGTGCGCGAAGCGCTGCACGGCCGGTGTGTCCGGCCGGCGGAATTCTTCCGGCCAGACCTGCCAGCCCCAGATGCTGTTGTCCTCGCGGAAAAAATGTTCCTGCAGTGCCTCGAACAGCGCGTGCCGGTGCAGCGCCTCGCCGCGCGCCGCGCGAAAGGCGTGAAACGCCTGCGCGCGGGCGCTGTTTGGCGCCAGATGCCGCTTGCGGAAATGCGCATACAGTATTTCAAGCACCTGGCGCTTGGCCTCGGCCACGCCGACGTAATCGACCATGTCGGTGCCGCGCAGCAGCTTGAGCCGGGCCTGGACCGGCGCACTACGCACGAGCGTGCGCGCCGCGTCGCTATCGCCGAAATCCTCGACCGCCTCGACATCGAGGTACAGCGTGTTCAGGAAAAGCCGGCTCGACGGGCTGTACGGGCTGGCGTGCGCCGGGTTGTGCGGGAACATCGCGTGCAGCGGATTGACGCCGACCACGCCGCCCCCGTTCAGGCTCCATTGCTCGAGCAGCACCACCAGGTCGGTGAAGTCACCGATGCCCCAGTTGTGCTCGGAGCGCACCGCGTAAAGCTGCGCGGACGCGCCCCAGACGCGGCCGGCATCCGTCAGCGCCGGCGGCGCGTAGCAGGCGCTCGGCGCGACGATCAGCAGGCACTCGCCGAGCAGCGCCTCGCCGTTAAGCACATGCAGGCGGTGATAGCCGGGCGGCAGTCCCGCGGGCA
This sequence comes from Burkholderiaceae bacterium, assembly GCA_041565015.1. Taxonomy (GTDB): domain Bacteria; phylum Pseudomonadota; class Gammaproteobacteria; order Burkholderiales; family Burkholderiaceae_F; genus JADJWR01. The sequence goes on along the minus strand of JBFGOX010000214.1, from coordinate 2,210 downwards.
GCGGCAACCGGCCGGCACGGTACGACGTCTGCCCGATGCCGGCGCGCTCCACTTCGCGCAAGTCCGCCGGACGGAATTCGCCGCGGTGGACCGCGCCGCCTTCCTCGCCCAGTCGCCAGGTCAGGGCGGCGTCATTCAGCTCGACCGCCAGCCGCAGCGGTATCGAAGGGGCCGTTTCGTCGAGGACGACGTGCGCCGCCGGCAACGCCTGCCGCCAGAGCGCGGATTCGTGTTCGGCAATCGCGGCTTCGATCGCCGCGTCATCCTGCGCGGCGATATGCATGGCGCCGAGCAGGTCGACGAGCACGTCGGACTGCGTGTGGTGCACCTTGTTCCACACATCCGTGTACTCGAGCGCGATGCCTTTCAGCTGCGCCAGGTGCTCGAGCCGGCCCGTCAAAGCAGCTCCAGCGACACCCGCACCGACCACGGCGGCAGTTCGCCCTCGATCGGGTGGCTGGCGTACAGGGCGATGCCCGGCGGCAGTCCCGGCGCCGGCACCGCCTTGTCGGTCAGGTGCGCAAGCAGATGCAGCGAGCCTGCCTTGCCGACCGGCCAGCGCACGCGCAGCGCGCTGCCGGCCAGCTCGAAACTGCCGCCGCCCACCTGCGGCAGCAGCGGCACCAGGCGTTCGCGCCGGATCGCCAGCAGTTCCCGATAAAGCGCCAGCCAGCGCGCGTGGACCGGCGCCACGCAGTCGCTCCAGTCGAGCTTGCTGCGCGCGAAGGTCGCCGGATCATTGGGGTCGGGAATGCGGTCGCGCACGGCTGGATCGGAAAAGCGCGCGAAACGGCCGAACTCGTTGCGCCGGCCCTGGGTCACCGCCTGCGCCAGCTCGCCGGTGAAATCGCAGAAGTACTGGAACGGGCTACTGGCGGCGAACTCCTCGCCCATGAACAGCATCGGCACTGCGGGCGCCAACAGAACGCACGCGGTCAGCGCGCGCAACCGGTCTTCCGGCGCCAGGTGCACCAGCCGCTCGCCGAAGGCGCGATTGCCGACCTGGTCGTGCGTCTGCAGGAAATCGACGAAGGCCAGCGGCGGCAGATGCGCCGACCGTTCGCCGCGCAGTTCCCCGTCCCGATACGGCGAAGGCTCGCCCTGGTAGGCAAACCCTTCGGCCAACGTACGGCCGAGCTGCCGCAGCGGCGCTTCCGCGTAGTCGGCGTAATAGCCGTCGGTCTCGCCGGTGGCGATCACATGGATCGCGTGATGGATGTCGTCGTTCCATTGCGCGCTGGCCAGCGGCGCCGCGCCTTCGGCCTCTCGCAGCAGGTAGCGCGATTGGTTCAGGTCATTCTCCAGCACCAGGTGCACGTGCCGGTCGCGACCAGGCTCGGCGCGCACCGCGCGCGCAAGTTCCTCGACGATGTGCGGCTTCGAATCGTCGGCGATGGCGTGGATCGCATCGAGACGCAGGCCGTCGAGCTGGTACTCCTCGAGCCAGTACAGCGCGTTGTGGATGAAGAAGTCGCGCACCGTGCGGTTGGCCTCGCCATCGAAGTTGATCGCCGCGCCCCACGGCGTCTGGTGCTTCGGATTGAAGAACTGCGGCGCGTAGACGTGCAGATAGTTGCCGTCGGGGCCGAAGTGGTTGTAGACGACGTCGAGCAGCACCATCAGGCCGCGCACGTGGGCGGCGTCGATCAGGCGCTTGAACTCCTCCGGCGTGCCGTAGCTGGCCTGCGGTGCAAACAGCAGCACGCCGTCGTAGCCCCAGCCGTGACTGCCGGAAAACGACGCCACCGGCATGATCTCGAGCGCGGTGACGCCGAGCGCAACGAGGTCATCGAGCCGGTCGATTGCCGCGCTGAACGTGCCCTCGGCGGTGAACGTGCCGAGGTGCAGCTCGTAGACGACCGCTTCGTGCCACGGGCGGCCGCGCCAGTCGGCTGCTTGCCATTCGTACGCAGACGGATCGATCAGCCGGCTCGGACCGTGCACGCCGTCCGGATTGCAGCGTGATGCCGGATCGGGCACCAGCGGGTGACCGTCGACGCGAAACGCGTAGTGCGTCTCCTCGTTCGCAACCTCGACGGCCGCCTCGTGCCAGCCGTCGCCGCTCGCCTGCATCACGACGTGGCCCGACTGCATTGGCATCGGCTGTAATTGCACGCCGTAATTGTAGCCGTACCGGTTCCTCGCCTTGTCCGTGCGGTTCGAACTCCAGGTTCCTGTCTTTGAAATCGCCTCGCATTGATCGGCGCGGA
>JBFGOX010000213.1:0-5597 GCA_041565015.1 Burkholderiaceae bacterium | reverse complement strand
GCCGACGCGGGCGATCGGCTTCGTGCAACCCGGCAACGAGGTGGTGCTGCGCTATGACGCGTTTCCCTTCCAGCGCTTCGGTCAGCACCGCGGTTCGGTGCACAACGTCAGCCGGACCGTGTGGTCGCCCGGCGAGCGGGTCGGCCCGGTGACGGTGCGCGAGCCCGTCTACCGCATCGACGTGCAACTGGAGCGGCAGACCGTGGACGCCGGCGGCCAGGAGATCGACCTGCGGCCCGGCATGCTGGTCAGCGCCGATATCCTGCTGGAGAAGCGCACGGTTTTCGAGTGGATCTTCGAACCCGTGCTCGAACTGCGCGGACGGCTGCGGTGATGGCCGATGCAATCTAGCGTCCATCGCTGAAAGGCCCCGGTGTTCGGTCGACGCGTCCCGCTGATCCTGCAGTCCGAAGCGCCCGAGTGCGGCATCGCCTGCGTGGCGATGATCGCCAGCTATCACGGCCACCAGACCGACTTGTCGTCGATGCGGCTGCGCCTTGCACCGTCGATGAAAGGCGTGACCCTGCAGCACATCGCCGCCATCGCGCAGACGATGAAACTGTCGCCGCGCGGCGTGCAGGCGCCGCTGGAGCTGCTGGGCAAGCTGCGCCTGCCGGCGATCCTGCACTGGGACATGAATCATTTCGTCGTGCTGACGAAGGTCGCCGGGAGCAAACTCACCCTGCTCGACCCGGCGCGCGGCAGGCGGGTCATGCCGCTTGCGGAAGCGTCGCGCCATTACACCGGCGTAGCGATGGAGTTCGCACCGGCCGAGGGGTTCGCCAAGCAGGACGAGCGCGAGCGGATCACGGCCTGGCAGCTGCTGTCGGCGGCCGGCGGCACCGGCGCCACCATCGGCCAGGTGCTGCTGCTGTCGCTGGCGCTCGAGGTCTTTGCCGTCGCCTCGCCGTTCTTCGTGCAACTGGTGATCGACCGCGTGGTCGTCGGCCGCGACCGCGACCTGCTGACGCTGCTCGGCCTCGGCTTCTCGCTGCTGGTGCTGATGCAGGTCGCCACCACCGGCGTGCGCGCCTGGCTCGGCGTGTACCTGTCCACGCACCTGAACCTGCGCCTGCTCGATACTTTGTTCGGCCAGCTGCTGCGACTGCCGCTGGCCTGGTTCGAGCGGCGCCACATCGGCGACATCTTCTCGCGCTTCAAGAGCGTCGACGCGATCCAGCGCACGCTGACGCTGGCATTCGTCGAGACGCTGGTCGACGGCGCCATGGTCCTGCTGACGCTGGCCGTGATGTTCTGGTACAGCGCGCTGCTGACCTCGATCGTCGTTGCTGCCGGCGCCGCCTACGGCCTGGTGCGCTGGATCTTCTACGGGCCGCAACGGCGCGCGCTCGACGAGCAGATCGCGCACGAGGCGAAGTCGAACACGCACTTCATCGAAACGCTGCGCGGCATGCTGGCGATCAAGCTGAACCTGCGCGAGACCGAGAGGCGCACCGCCTACCAGAACCTGGTCGTCGAACACACCAACGCCGGCGTCAAGGTGCAGAACCTGGCGATCGTGCACCGCGCCGCCAACGGCCTGATCTTCGGCCTCGAGAACGTCGCCGTGATCTGGCTGGCGGCGCTGCTGGTGATGGACGGTGCCTTCTCGGTCGGCATGCTGTTCGGCTTCCTCGCCTTCAAGCTGCTGTTCATCACGCGGATCAACAACCTGGTCGACAAGGCGATCGAGTTCCGCATGCTCGACCTGCACGCCGATCGTATCGCCGACATCGCGCTGGCCGAGCCTGAACGCAGGCAGGCGGCCGGCGCCGCGCCCGGACCCGCGCATCTGACCGTAGAGGGCAAGGGACTCGGGTTCTCCTACGGCGTCGAGGGCTTCGCCTTCCGCAACATCGACATCACCGTGCAGCCCGGCGAGACGGTGGCCATCGTCGGACCGTCGGGCGCCGGCAAGACGACGCTGGTCAAGGTTCTGGTCGGCCTGCTCGACCGTACCGAAGGCGCGCTGAGCTTCAACGGCCGCGACGTGCGCGATCTGGACCGCGCCGCATACCGCGCCCGCATCGGCGTCGTGCTGCAGGACGACCAGCTGTTCGTCGGAACGATCGAGGACAACATCAGCTTCTTCGACCCGCAGCACGATACGCAACGCGTTCGCGAGTGCGCGCGGCTGGCCGGCATCGCCGAGGACATCGAAGCGATGCCGATGCAGTTCAACACGATCGTCGGCAGCCTCGGCGTGGCCCTGTCGGGAGGCCAGAAGCAGCGCGTGCTGCTGGCGCGCGCCCTTTATCGCAAGCCGGAGCTGCTGTTTCTGGACGAGGCCTTCGACCAGCTCGATCTGGCGCGTGAGCGCGAGATCACCGATAAGCTCAAGCGGCTGGGCATGAGCCTGGTCATCGTCAGCCATCGACCGGAAACGGTCAGAACGGTTGATCGCACCGTGCGCCTCGGCGGCGCGAGCTGACAGGCGCTGCCGACCCAACGGGCAGCGGCCGGCGAACGACGCGAATCAGCGCTGCGTATCGAGACGCGAGCGCAGGCCGCTGTCGCGGCCGCCGGTGCGCCGCAAGGTCGTCGCGATCTTCTCGCGCGCGCGGATGAATGGCGAGTGGCGTGCCGCCTCGCCGAGGTGCTCGTCGAGGTCGCCGACCTCGCGTTGAAGCCTTCGGATCAGGGCGATGAACAGGTCGGTCAGTTCGGGATCGAACTGATGTCCCTTGAGATAAGCGATCTCTTCGAGCGCCCGTGCCACCGGCCAGGGCTCCTTGTACGGGCGACGGTGCGTCAGCGCGTCGAATACGTCGGCCAGCGCCGTGAGGCGCGCGGCGATCGGGATCGCCGCGCCGCCAATGCCGTTGGGATAGCCGGAGCCGTCCCACCACTCGTGGTGGAAGCGGGCAATGTCCTCGGCCATCTGCATGTGCGGCATGTCGCTCTGCGCGAGCAACTCGGCACCGACCGTGGTGTGGGTCTTCATGATCTCGCGTTCGGCCTCGGTCAGCCGGTCCGGCTTCAGCAGGATGCCGTCCGGGATACCGATCTTGCCGATGTCGTGCAGGCGCGCCGCCAGGTCGAGCATGAAGCAAGTCTGATCATCGCAGCCGTATTCCTGGCCGAGCAGCGACGCCAGGCGGCCGACGCGATACGAGTGTTCGCCGGTGGAGTCGTCGCGCAGCTCGGCGGTGACCGCCAGCCGCTCGAGCATCTCGATGCGCGACTTCATCAGTTCCTGCTGCGCCACCTGCTCGGCCAACTTGCCGCGCAGCGACTGCTCGTGGCGTTCCATCACCGAATCTTCGGAGGAGTCCTGCTGCTGCCGTGCCAGGTTCTCCAGATGCAGGCGATGGTGACGCAATGCGTTTTCCTGCTGCGTCTTCTTCGTGTGCATCATCAGCTCGCGCAGGTAGACGAGCGCGACGTCCGGCTTGCCCGCCACCTCCTGCGCCCTGACCATGGCCAGCAGCGCATAACGAAGCTCGGATTTCAGTACGCGCGCCCGGTCGAGCGCCTGCGCCAGGCGAGAGATGCCCACGTCGATCAGCCCGGCATGGACCTCGCAAAGGCCCTCGGCCAGGGAAGCCTGCAGTTCGGCGCGCTCCGACTTGGATTCGCGGGCGTATCGCTTCGCAAGATCGCAGCGCTCCTTGGCGCGGTCGAGACTATCGACTTCGAGCAGCAGCCGTGTGTACGAGCACTCGGCCATTGCACGGTTCATGCGCTCGGTCACGCTGTTCGGTTCACCCGCCGTCTCGATCGCTGCTTTGATGCTGCGCAGGCCCTTCGCGTGCTCCTCGAGATAAAGGCAGATGTTGGCGATGTTCGCCAGAGCCGGCGGCTTGAAGGAAACGAGTGCACCCTCGGCGTCGGAGAGCGAAACGACGCGCTCGAAACATGCGACGGCGTCGTTAAGCTGCCCGGCGTAGGTCAATGCCGAACCGATGTTGATCCAGACCGGAGCCTCGGCGCGCATGTCGCCCAACTGCTCAGCCAGTTCAATCGCTTCCGCGTACGACTCCACCGCATTGGCAATGTTGCCGGTATCCGCCAGAAGAATGCCGTGAAATGTCAGCGCTTTGCGAAGCGACGGCCGGTCCTGCAGGCGCCGGGCGCAGTCGACCGCAAGACTGGTGTGCTCTAGCCCAGCGAACGGCTGACCGGAAACGTAGGAGAACTGCGCCGAAAGGAGCAGTCCTTCGATGCGTGCGCCGGACAGGACGTCGGCCGGCAGGCCATGTAGCGCTTTTTTCGCTGACGCGAATAGGCGATGTGCATCTGGACCGGGAACTGCGAGCGCGCCGCGAAGCGCAGCGACGAGTTCATCCAAAAGCGCGACCGCCTCCTCTGAGCGCATCACGCCCAAGCGTGACGACACTTGTTCAAGGTGCTCGGTCAACACTCGCATGTTTGCGCTTGCATCCCAAATGTGTGGCATCGATCAAGGGTCGACATTCGATGAGCATCCCGCCCATCGATAGCCGAGCCGCAATCGATCCAACACCGATAACGCATTTAGAGGATTGAATCATGGAAGCCTTCGTTTGCCAAGCCGCCGACGTCAACGCCGCCGAAATCAACACCGACGAGCAGGTCAAGGCCGATTCGATCAGCGCGCTGACCAGCGCCGAAATGTCGTTCGTTGGCGGCGGCCTCATGCAGGTCGTTTTCGCCTGACAGCTACTGGCTGGCGCTAGAACAGCGCCACCGCAAACCGCCGCTGCCGGTCGAACAGGCACCGGCGTACCGCAGTACCGCGCTGAGCTGTCAGCGCATTCAGGCTTGCCTCGGCGAACTTGTAGGAGTTCTCCGTGTGAATTCTCTCCCCCGCGCGGAAAGCGCGGGGGGCGTCGGGCAGGCGCACGGTCACTTCGCGCTTCGCCTCCAGGTACATCTCGATCCTCGAATCGCGCTCGTTGAAGAACGCGACGTGTGTCCAGTCGCGCACGTCGAAGTCCGAGCCGACAATCCGGTTCACATTGTTCAGAATGTTCAGGTTGAAGCCCGCGGTGACGCCAAGCGCGTCGTCGTAGGCGGCCTCCAGGACGGCCTTCTCCTTGGCCAGGTCGACCCCCAGCAGGACCATTCCGTCTTTTCCGGACGACGCCTGAATGCGGGAGATGAACGCGGCCGCTTCGACCGGCGTGAAATTGCCGATCGATGAGCCCGGGTAGAAGAAAAGTCGCCGCTCGCCGCGCACGGCCGATGGCAGCACGAGCCGGCGCGAAAAATCCTGTCCCAATCCGATGATGTCGAGTCCCGGGTGCCTGTCCTGCAGAACCGCGAGCTTGTCGCGCAGGAAATCAACCGAAATGTCGACGGCGACGTACTGCGCCGGCTTCAGCAGCCCAAAAAGCCGCTCGGCTTTTTCGCAGTTGCCGGCACCGAGGTCGATCAACGTGCAGCCGGGCCCGACCGCGGCGGCGATCTCGGCACCGTTCGCGTCCATGATCTCGCGCTCGGCGCGCGGCAGATAGTACTCGGGCAGTTCGCAGATCGCCTCGAACAGCCGCGAACCGAGCACGTCGTAGAAGAACTTCGGCGCGATCGACGCCCGCTCGGCCCGCAGGCCTTCGAGCAGTTCCTGCCGCTGATCGTTTCCGCGCGGCGGGTCGACCTCGATGAACAGCGGCCGG
>JBFGOX010000212.1:0-5616 GCA_041565015.1 Burkholderiaceae bacterium | reverse complement strand
TTCGGGAACGGCCGGTATCCGGGCGGCGCGTAGTTCAACGGCGCCGGGACGGTGCCCTGCACGCCGACCATGTGTTCGTGGCACAGTCGGTCGAGCTCGCCGGTGGTGACCCCCGGCTTGACGTGCGGCGCGATGAAATCGAGCACCTCGGCGGCCAGCCGGCCGGCTACCCGCATGCGTTCGATTTCTTCCGGGGTCTTGATCGCAATTGCCATGGACGGCCCAGTCGGTAGGCTGGTCGGCTCAAACTCGTATAATAACGGGCTGTCTCGGTTCTCCTGAGGCAAATCGCGCGCAACGCCACCAAGGTGCGGGTCCGTAGAGATATCTGCGGACCGGAATCGGCGGTTGCGCTGGACCCAACCTTGGAAAGGAATAAGCAATGTCCGTGACCATGCGTCAAATGCTGGAGGCGGGTGTCCATTTCGGCCACCAGACCCGCTTCTGGAATCCGAAGATGGCCCCTTACATCTTCGGTCACCGTAACAAGATCCATATCGTCAATCTCGAGCGCACGCTGGAGAACTTCCAGGCGGCGGCGAAATTCGTCCGTCAGCTCACCGCCAACCGTGGCACGTGCCTGTTCGTTGGCACCAAGAGGCAGGCGCGGGAGATCATCGTCGAAGAAGCGCAGCGAGCCGGCCAGCCGTTCGTCGACCAGCGCTGGCTCGGCGGCATGCTGACCAACTTCAAGACCATCAAGAGCTCGATCAAGCGGCTGAAGGAAATGGAGCAGACGATCGAGGAAGGCGGTCTGGAGCGCATGTCGAAGAAGGAGGGGCTGACCTTCCAGCGTGAAATCGACAAGCTGAACAAATCGATCGGTGGCATCAAGGATATGAACGCGCTGCCGGATGCCCTGTTCGTCATCGACGTCGGCTACCACAAGATCGCGGTGGCCGAGGCGAACAAGCTCGGCGTTCCGGTCGTCGGGGTCGTCGATACCAACCACACGCCGGACGGCATTGCCTACGTCATTCCCGGCAACGACGATTCAAGCCGCGCCGTGCGCCTGTATGCGCGCGGCATCGCCGATGCGGCGCTCGAAGGCAAGGCGCAGTCGCTGCAGGGTGTGGTGCAGGCAGCCACCGGCGAGTTCGTCGAGATAGAGGAAGAAGAGTCGGAAGGCTGAGCCTTTGTGGCGACTCGCCGAGGTCGAGAAGGGGCGCAAGCCCCTTTTTTCTAGCAAGCCCGAGGAATTCAGGAGTAGGAACGTGGCGGAAATCACCGCACACATGGTCAAGGAACTGCGCGAACGAACCGACGCGCCGATGATGGAGTGCAAGAAGGCGCTCGCCGAGGCGGGCGGCGACATGGCGAAGGCAGAGGAGATCCTGCGCGTCAAGCTGGGCAACAAGGCGAGCAAGGCCGCCAGCCGCGTCGCCGCCGAGGGCGTCGTTGCGGTGCATGTCAGTGCAGACGGCAAGCTGGCGACGATGATCGAAGTCAACTGCGAGACCGACTTCGTCGCCCGCAACGATGACTTCATTGCGTTTGCCCGCAATCTGGCCCAGCTGGTCGCCGACAAGGCGCCGGCGGATGTCGCTGCACTGTCGGCGGCGTCGATGGGCGACGGCACGGTCGAATCGAACCGCACGGCGCTGGTCGGCCGCATCGGCGAGAACATGTCGATCCGCCGCTTTGCGCGGCTGCAGGCCAGGGGCCGGATCGCAAGTTACGTGCATGGCGGTGCGAAGATTGGCGTGCTGGTCGACGTCGTCGGCGGCGATGCCGAACTCGGCAAAGACCTGGCGATGCACATCGCCGCAAGCAAGCCCAGGGCGCTCGATGCCGCCGGCGTCTCGGCCGACAGCATCGAAAGCGAGCGCAGGGTGGCGGCAGAGAAGGCCGCCGAGGACGCGGCGAAATCCGGCAAGGCAATCCCAGCGGAAATACTGGCCAAGCGCGTCGACGGCAGCGTGCAGAAGTTCCTCAAGGAAGTCACGCTGCTCGGCCAGCCCTTCGTCAAGGACGACAAGGTGACGATCGAGCAGCTGCTCAAGTCCAAGAGCGCCAAGGTCGAGCAGTTCGTGCTTTACGTGGTCGGCGAAGGCATCGAGAAGAAGACCACCGATTTCGCCGCCGAAGTGGCGGCGCAGGCGGCAGCGGCGCGCGGCTGAGGCGGAGGCCCCATGTCGAATCCGGCGTACCGGCGTGTGCTGTTGAAGCTTTCGGGTGAAGCCCTGATGGGCGACGACGCCTTCGGCATCAACCGCGATACGCTGGAGCGCATGGTCGCCGACATCGGCGAGGTCGTGCGGCTCGGCATCGAGATGGCGATCGTCATCGGCGGCGGCAACATCTTCCGCGGCGTGGCACTCGGCGCCGAGGGCATGGACCGAGCCACCGCCGATTACATGGGCATGATGGCCACGGTGATGAACGCAATGGCGCTGCAGGACACGATGCGTCGCGCCGGCGTGGAGGCGCGCGTGCAGTCGGCCTTGAACATCGAGCAGGTCGTCGAGCCCTACATCCGTCCGAAGGCCATGCGTTACCTGGACGAGGGCAAGGTCGTCATCTTCGCCGCCGGCACCGGCAACCCTTTCTTCACGACCGACACGGCAGCGGCCCTGCGCGGCTCGGAAATGGGCGTGGAGATCGTGCTGAAGGCGACCAAAGTCGACGGCATCTACAGCGCCGACCCGAAGAAGGATCCGGCGGCAACACGCTATGCGAACATCAGTTTCGACGAAGCGCTTGCGCGGCGCCTGCAGATCATGGATGCGACGGCCTTCGCGCTGTGCCGCGACCAGAAGCTGCCGATCAAGGTGTTTGACATGACCAAGCCGGGGGCGCTGCGACGGGTGGTGATGGGCGAGGACGAAGGCACGCTCGTTCACGTCTGATCGCTTCATTTGGTCCACGCAAGGGAGAGCACGATGACGATCGCCGATATCCGCAAGAGTGCGGAACAGAAGATGCACAAGTCGGTCGAGGCGCTGAAGCACGATCTGACCAAGATCCGTACCGGTCGTGCCCATCCCGGCCTGCTCGACCACATCCACGTCGACTACTACGGCTCGATGGTGCCGCTATCGCAGGTTGCCCAGGTAGGGCTCGGCGACGCGCGCACGATCACGGTGCAGCCATGGGAGAAGAAGATGGTCGGCGTGGTCGAAAAGGCAATTCGCGATTCGGATCTCGGCGTCAATCCGGCCGCACACGGCGAGGTCATCCGCGTGCCGATGCCGCCGCTGACCGAGGAGCGGCGCAAGGAACTGACGAAAGTTGTGCGCCACGAAGGCGAGAATGCGCGGGTCGCCGTGCGCAACACCCGGCGCGACGCGATCAGTCACCTGAAGGACATGCTGAAAAAGAAGGAAGTCTCGGAGGACGAGGAACGGCGCGCGCAGGACGACGTGCAGAAGCTGACCGATCGCTTCATCGCCGAAATCGACAAGCTCGTTGCCGAGAAGGAAAAGGAAGTCCTCACGGTCTGACGCCTTCTGCGCCGCCCGCCAAGCTGATGTCGAAGAACGTTCCGCCGGCCGCGCCACGGCACGTGGCGATCATCATGGACGGCAACGGCCGCTGGGCCACGGCCAGGCATCTGCCCCGGGTGGCGGGACATTCGCGTGGCGTCGACGCGGTGCGTGCGGTCATCGAGCAGGCGGGACGGCGTGGCGTCGAGTACCTGACGCTGTTCGCCTTCAGTTCGGAAAACTGGCGGCGGCCGCAGGACGAGGTCAGCACGCTGATGCGTCTGTTCGTCAGCGCGTTGCAGAAAGAGGTCGGCAAGCTCAGCGAGAACGGCGTACGAATGCGGGTGGTCGGTGACCTGGCGGCGTTCGACGCGCAGCTGCGCAGCCTGATCGAGAAGGCGCAGCGCGATACCGTGCACAACAACCGACTGCATCTGACTGTCTGCGCCAGCTACGGCGGGCGGTGGGACATCGTGCAGGCGGTGCGCGAACTGATCGTAACGGCGCCGAATCCGCAGGCGCTGGCCGACAGCATTACCGAATCGGGGCTGGCGCAGCATCTGGCGCTGTCGTTTGCGCCCGAGCCCGATCTGCTGATCCGTACCGGCGGCGAGCAGCGGATCAGCAACTTCATGCTTTGGCAGTGCGCCTACAGCGAGCTTTATTTCACGCCGACGCTATGGCCCGACTTCGACGCCACCGCCTTCGATGCCGCGCTTGACTGGTACGCGACGCGCGAAAGACGGTTCGGCCAGACGAGCGCGCAGCTGACGCCTTTGGCCGCGCCGTTGCGTGCTTAAGCAACGGGTCGTCACTGCCGTCGTCCTGCTGGCGGTGCTGCTGGGCGCCGCCGCCGCCGGGCGCCTTGCGCTCGATGCTGTGCTGGCCGTGCTGATCGCTGCGGCGACCTTCGAATGGCTGCGGCTGGCGCAGCATTCGATGCCGTTGTCGCTGGCTGCGGCGAGCGCTTTCGCAGCGTTGCTTCTCGCGGCCGACTTGCTCGCGGCCTGGCCGCGTACCGGGCTGTTGACGCTGCTGGCGGTCGCGACAGCGATCTGGCTGGGGATTGCCTTCATCGTGCTGCGCGGCGCGCACCACGGCGCGCGAGTTGCCCATCCGGCTTCGACCGCGCTCGCATTCGTCCTGCTGGCCGCCGCCTGGTTTGCACTGATACACCTGCTCGGCAGCGGGTTCGTTTACCTGCTGTCCGTGCTGGCGATCGTCTGGCTGGCCGATATCGCCGCCTACTTTGCCGGGCGTAAATGGGGCCGGCGCAAGCTGGCGCCGGCAATCAGCCCTGGCAAGACGTGGGCCGGCGTCGGCGGTGCGGTGGCGGCCGTCCTCGTTTGCGCGCTCCTGGTGGCGGTTCTGACTCCGGATTTGCCGGTATTCTCGACGCTGCTGCAGCAGCGGCTGTCGTTCGCGCTCGTGCTGGCGGTTTTGGCGGCCCTGGTGGGGTTGTCGATCATCGGCGATCTGTTTGAAAGCCTGCTGAAGCGGCAGGTCAATGCGAAGGACAGCGGCCGTCTGCTGCCGGGCCACGGCGGCGTGCTCGACCGCATCGATGCGCTGATTGCCCTGTTGCCGCCTGCGGCCTTGCTGGACCTGTGGTTACGCGGATGAACACTCTTACCCTGCTCGGGGCCACCGGCTCGATCGGCGCCAGTACGCTGGACGTGATCGCCCGCCATCCGGACCGCTTCGGCCTGTTCGCGGTCACTGCCCAGGGCAGCGTCGATGCGCTGGTGCGGATCTGCGCCCGGTTCCGGCCGCAGGTTGCCGTAATCGCCGACGGCGAAAAGGAAGCTGCGCTGCGCGAAGGCCTGCGAGCGGTCGGTCTGCCTACGGTGGCGCGGGGCGGCGCTGCGGCGCTGGCCGACGTTGCCTGCGCCGACGGGGTCGATACCGTCGTTGCCGCGATCGTCGGTGCCGCCGGGCTGGTGCCGACGATGGCCGCCGCGCGCTCGGGCAAGCGGGTCCTGCTGGCGAACAAGGAGGCAATCGTCTGCGCGGGACGGCTGCTGATCGACACAGTTCGCGCCGGCGGCGGCGAACTGCTGCCGCTGGATAGCGAGCACAGCGCGATTCACCAGTGCCTGTCCGGCGCGCGCTCGGCGGGTCGTGACGTGCGCCGGCTGATCCTGACCGCCTCGGGCGGACCCTTTCGAGCGCGGATCGATCTTGCCGGCGT
>JBFGOX010000211.1:0-5621 GCA_041565015.1 Burkholderiaceae bacterium | reverse complement strand
GCGGAAGGCGAAGAAGCCGAAGACGAAGGCGAGCAGTCCTGGCACCAGGAAGACGAGCAGCAGCGCCCAGAGGAAAGAATCGGAGCCGGTCCAGTACCACGGCAGTTCCTTCCAGTCGAGGAACACCATGAAGTCGGGCAGGTCAACGCCGTAGACACCGTCGCGGCCGATCTGCCGCATCAGGTACATGCCGAAGGCATAGCCGCCGAGCGCAAAGAACAGACCCTGGCCGAGCGACAGGATGCCGGTGTAGCCCCAGATCAGGTCCATTGCCAGCGCCACCACCGCGTAGCACATGAACTTGCCGAGCAGAGTGATCCAGAAGCTCGACACGTGCAGCGCGTGCTCGGCCGGCAGCGCCAGATGCAACAGTGGCACGACGACCAGCAGCGCGGCGACCACCACGAAGATCGCGCTCCAGACGCGCAGCGGGAACAGACGGGTCATGCCTCGGCGCTCCGCCCGCGCAGCGCGAACAAACCTTGCGGCCGCTTCTGAATGAACAGGATGATGAAGACCAGCACCATGATCTTGGCCAGCACCGCGCCCGACCACGGTTCGAGGAACTTGGCGATCGAGCCGAGCCCCAGGGCGGCGATCACCGTGCCGGCAAGCTGTCCCACGCCACCGAGCACGACCACCATGAAACTGTCGACGATGTAGCTCTGGCCGAGATCGGGACCGACGTTGCCGATCTGGCTCAGCGCCACGCCGCCGAGCCCCGCGACACCGGAGCCCAGACCGAAGGTCAGCATGTCGACGCGATGCGTTGGCACGCCGGTGCAGCTGGCCATCGCCCGGTTCTGCGTCACGCCCCTGACAAACAGTCCCAGCCGCGTGCGGTTGATCACCAGCCAGACCACGCCAAGCACCGCCAGCGCGAAGAAGATGATCACCAAGCGGTTGTACGGCAGCACGTAGCCGCCCGCCAGGGCGATGCCGCCCGACAGCCAGCTCGGGTTCTCGACCTCGACGTTCTGCGCGCCGAACAGCGTGCGGCAGCCCTGGATCAGCAGCAGGCCGATGCCCCACGTAGTCAGCAACGTTTCCAGCGGTCGGCCGTACAGCCAGCGCAGCACGCCGCGTTCGAGCGCCATGCCGATCGCCGCGGTAACCAGAAACGCCACCGGCAGCGCCGCCAGCACGTACCAGTCGAAGGCGCCGGGAAACAGGCTGCGAAACACGCCCTGCACCAGGAACGTGGCATAGGCGCCGATCATCAGGAACTCGCCGTGCGCCATGTTGATGATGCCCATCAGGCCGTAGGTAATCGCCAGGCCGAGGGCGGCGAGCAGCAGGATCGAGCCGAGGCTGACGCCGGAGAACAACGCCAGCGCGAGCTCGGTCGTGCGCAGCCGCGTGTTGATCGCCGCCAGCGATGCCTGTGCTGCCGCGCGTACGCGCTGGTCGGCCTCCGGATAGCTGCCGTCCTTGTTGCGCGTGATCATCGTCGCCAACAGCTGGCGCACCTGCGCGTCGGTGCTGTCGGCAAGCTGGCGCGCGGCTTCGAGCCGCTCGGTCGCGTCCGAGCTCTTCAGCGCCAGCGAGGCACCGGCCAGCGCCAGTACGCCCTTGACTTCCGAATCGCTTTCCTTCTCCAGTGCGCGGCGGATGATCGGCAGCGCGTCCTCGTTGTCCGAGCCCTGCAGTTCGCGCGCCGCGGCCAGACGTACGGCGCGGTCGGAACTGCCGAGCCGCAACGCAGCGATCGCTGCGGCAATCTCACCGCGGATGCGGTTGTTGATGATGATCGTGTCGACGTTTGCCGGCACGGCGCCGAGATCGCGGCCGTCGGCGGCGTCAGCCATCTTTCCATCGGTGACGATCACCGCACGATCGTCGACCAGTGCGAGCGCGTCGTCTCCGAGCGCCCGCAGGACCGCAATCGCCCGCGCGTCGCTCGATGCCGCAAGCTTGCGGATCGCCTCGATCTTGACGTCGGAGTCCTCGTCGCCAAGCTGCGCGACGACGGTCGCGTCGAGCGCCGCCCATGCTGGCGCTTGCAACGCGAGCAGCAGCACGACGGCGAACAAGCGGGCGAGGAGATTCATTCGATGGTTACCAGGGAAAACACGGCGGCCTGCCGCCTTTGTCGCGCTCGTCGCCTCTCGTATCCTCGCCCGCGAGCGGGGGAGGGGCGGGGTGAGGACGCGTCGCGGTTGCCATCGGGCCGCCCTTCGGCCGCGCCGAAGGGCGGCCCGCCAATCAGACCGCTGTCGGTACGAACGCGATCGGCAACGCCGATTGCGCTTGCCGCACGCGAATGGTCACGCCGGGCTCTCGCCCTTGTTTTCGTTGCCCGCAATGAACGGGCTCCACGGCTGCGCGCGGATCGGGCCCTTGGTCTTCCAGACCACGTTGAACTGGCCGTCGGCGCGCACCTCGCCGATGAACACCGGCTTGTGCAGATGGTGGTTCTTCTCGTCCATCTTTACCTTCATGCCGCACGGCGCGTCGAAGCTCTGCCCCTCGACCGCTTTGATCACCGGATCGATGTCGGTGGTCTTGGCCTTCTCGACGCCCTGCTTCCACATGTGAATGCCGATATAGGTGGCCTCCATGGGATCGTTGGTGACGACCTTGTCCGCATTAGGCAGCTTCTGCTTGACCGCCCAGTCCTTGTACATCTTGATGAAGGCGTCGTTCTGCGCGCCCTTCAGCGACATGAAGTAGTTCCACGCCGCTAGGTGCCCCACCAGCGGCTTGGTGTCGACACCGCGCAGTTCCTCCTCGCCCACCGAGAAGGCCACGACCGGCACGTCCTTCGCCTTCAGCCCGGCGTTGCCAAGCTCTTTATAGAAAGGCACGTTCGAGTCCCCGTTGATCGTCGAGATCACGCAGGTCTTGCCGCCACCGGCGAACTTTTTGATGTTGCCGACGATCGTCTGATAGTCGGCGTGGCCGAACGGCGTATAGATCTCCTCGATATCCTTCTCGGAAACACCCTTGCTCTTCAGGAACGCGCGCAGGATCTTGTTCGTCGTGCGCGGATAGACATAGTCGGTGCCGAGCAGGAAGAATCGCTTGGCGCCGCCGCCGTCCTTGCTCATCAGGTACTCGGTAGCCGGGATCGCCTGCTGGTTCGGCGCCGCCCCCGTATAGAAGACGTTCTTCTCCAGTTCCTCTCCCTCGTACTGCACCGGATAGAAGAGCAGGTGATTGAGCTCCTTGAACACCGGCAGCACGCTCTTGCGCGACACGCTGGTCCAGCAGCCGAACACGACGCTGACCTTGTCCTGCGTAATGAGCTGGCGCGCCTTCTCGGCGAACAGCGGCCAATTGGACGCCGGGTCGACCACCACCGGCTCGAGCGGCCGGCCCATCACGCCGCCCTTGGCGTTGATGTCGGCGATCGTCATCAGCGCCGTTTCCTTCAGCGCCGTTTCCGAGATCGCCATCGTTCCCGACAGCGAATGCAGGATGCCGACCTTGATCGGTGTCTTGCTTTGCCCGAATGCCGCCGTGATGCCGCTGGCACTGAGTGCGGCTGCACCCGTGGCCTGCAGGAAATGTCTGCGTTGCATAGCTTTCCTCCGTGGACGTATGTGCGCAGACCCGCTTGCCCGCGGTGCGCCACGGTCCATGCATTCAAGGTTCGTGCCATGCACGGCTGTGACCATCTGAGCGCCCGCGCGTCGCGAGTTGCGCGCCACCCCGTCGCAAACTGCACAATTGCGGTGCAGCAAGCGCGCCCAGGGCGCCAGATCAGTGCGGCGTCAGCCGCCGACCCGATCAGCGCAACGCGGCGGCAAGATCGACCGGCGCTTCTTCCGGGATCGTCAGGTCCAGGTTGTGCTCGACGTGGTTCAAGTGATCGATCATCAGCCGTGCCGCCCGCTCGCCGTCACTGGCAGCAAGCGCATCGACAATGAGTCCGTGCTCTTCGCCGAGGCATGACGGCACGGTCGGCTTGTCGTACAGGGCGATGATCAGGCAGGTCAGCGAGGCGAGCTCGCGCATCGCCTTGGCGAGCATCTCGTTGCCGCTGCGCTCTGCCAGCAGGATGTGGAACTCGCCAGACAGCCGCACGACGGCGCGCGTGTCACGAGCGGCGCGCGCCTTCGCCTCGGCGGCCACGTGCTGCCGCAGCGGGACCAGGTCGCCGCGTCTGCCCCGATCCTGCGCCAGCTTCTGCACGATGGCCGGCTCGAGGATCCGGCGCGTCTCGAACACGTCGCGCGCTTCGGTCACCGACGGTTTGGCCACGAACGCTCCGCGGTTCGGCTGCAGCCGGACGACGCCTTCGTGCGCCAGTCGCGGCAGGACACTGCGGATCCGCGCGCGGCTGACGCCAAAGATGCCGGCCAGTTGCTCCTCACCGAGCTTCGTCCCAGGTGGCAGCCGGTGCTCGAAAATCGCCGTAAGCAGCTTCTCGTAGATCGCCTCATCGCTCGGCGCGCCGTTTCTCAGCGGCGCGCCCAGCTTCGATCCGGCGCTGCGTGAGCGCGGTGCTGGCTTGCGGGCCGAAGCGGCCTTCGCCAGGGTTGGCCTTGTTCTTGCCGCGGCCGAGTCGTTACTCAGCATGCGGGAGGCACGGCGGGCCGGCGGACGGGCGACGCTCATCTACGTACACCTCTGCTGATCGATTCGCGGTACCGGCACAGATTGACAAGCCTCCGCGCCACTGTACACAATCGTTCCCATTTTGGCGCCAATTTTTTTCACTTTGTAATCAAAACGGGGGACGGGCGTGCTCTTCCTGCACCGCCTGCATGGAGTTCCGCATGACGCTGTCTCGCGCACCCGCCCTGCCTGCCGCATCGGCAGTGCCGTGCGCGCCGATCGAACAGGGGCGGCCGCGATGAATCGTCGCGTCCTGCTTGGCATGCTGACGCCGTCGTCGAACACGACGCTCGAGCCGGTGACCGCGCAGATGCTGGCGCAGTTGCCGGAAGTCAGCGCCCATTTCGGCCGCTTCAAGGTCACCGAGATCGCACTGTCACTGCAGGCGCTCGGCCAGTTCGACGACAGCGAGATCCTGCGTGCCGCCGAGCTGCTGGCGCATGCGAAGCTCGACTGCATCGGCTGGAACGGCACTTCGGCAAGCTGGCTCGGCTTCGAGCGCGACGAGCGCCTGTGCGAGCGCATCAGGCAAGCCACCGGCATCGCGGCCTGCACGTCGGTGCTGGCGCTGAACGAGATCTTCCGCGCCACGGACGTGACGCGCTTCGGGCTGGTCACGCCGTACCTCGATGAGGTGCAGCAGGCCATCGTCGCCAACTACCGCGAGGCCGGTTTCGAGTGCGTCGCCGAGCGGCATCTCGGCATCCAGGACAACTTCACATTTTCCGAAGTCGGCGCCGATCGGCTGCGCGCGATGGCGCGCGAAGTCGCGCAAGCGCGGCCGCAGGCGATCACCGTCCTGTGCACCAACCTGCGCGGCGGGCCGCTGGTCGATGAACTCGAGCGTGAACTCGGCATCCCAATCTACGACTCGATCGCCACCGTGGTGTGGAAGTCGCTGAAGCTCGCCGGCGTCGATCCAAAGCGGATACGCGGCTGGGGCCGGCTCTTCACCGAAGTCGGCTGAGTGGATTTCCACCATGAAGGATCCGGACCTTGTCGTCCGCAACGCCGTGGCGGTCACCGCCGGGGACGTCCAGCGCTGCGACATCGGTATT
>JBFGOX010000210.1:0-5634 GCA_041565015.1 Burkholderiaceae bacterium | reverse complement strand
GTCGAGGCGGCCGACGAGTTGCTCGGAAAGAACGGCGCGCGCTGCGCGCGTGCGGCGCTGGCGAAGAGTCTGTTGCATGGCTAAGCGGGAAGAATGGCCGCTGCGCCGGATGCGCAGCGCAAGAATCGGGATCTATTCCGATGCCGATCGGCAGGCGGCGTCGAACTCGGCTTCGGCCGCCAGCCAATCGTCGATTTCGTTGCCCGACGCGAAGCCACGCTTTTCCGCGCGCAGATACGCCGCGTGGGCTATCGCGCGATAGCGCTCCTCGGCGCTGATCGTTTGCTTGGTCGTGCGCGCAGCCTTCCTGCGCGCGGCCGGGGCCGCAGTCGCGCTGGCCGGCGTGGCCTTGGCGGCGGTCTTTGCGCGCCGGCCCGGCGCAACCGTCTCGTCGCGCTTGCGCGCCGTACCGGCCGGCTTGCCCGCGGTCTTGCCGGCAGTCTTGGCAGGCGTCTTGCGAGTAGCCATCGCATCGTCTCCTGGTAGCAAATTGAACGGCAACGGCGCGATCACCGGTTAGACGGCCGTCAACAGTCTTTCCGCATAGCGGGCCGCGCCGAGCAGCGGCAATTCGGAGTTGACGACAACGTGCACCGGGCAGGCGCGCGCAGCCGGGCCAAACGCCCCTTTGTCGTTGAAGGCGCTTAGGAAGCCGCCCGCCCGCAGCCGTGGCAACAGCTTCGGCGCGATGCCGCCGGCGACATAGACGCCGCCGCGGGCCAGCACGGCCAGTGCGTGATCGCCTGCCAGCGCGCCGTAGCAGTCGATGAACAGGTCGACAGCAGCCGCGCAAAGCGGGTCGTCCTGCTCGAAGGCGCGCTCCGTGATGGCGCGCGCCGGATCTTCGGCTTGCAGCACCTTGCCTGCGTCGGTCGCGGCCAGTTCCGGCTGCTGCTCGCGCAGGAACTCGTAAATGCGCACCTGGCCGGCCCCGCAGACGACGTGTTCGACCTCGACCCGGCCAAACCGCGCATGAAGCCACTGCCAAAGCGCAGCCTGCCGCGCGTTGGCCGGTGCAAAGGACATGTGACCGCCTTCGCCCGACAGCACCTGCGCGCCGAGGCGATAGGCCACGCCCAGGCCGGTGCCGGCGGCGATGACGACCTGCGGTCGTTGCGGTCGCGGCTCGCCGTCCTGCAGAGTGACCAGGTCGTCGGCGGCCAGGGCGTCGATGCCGTGCGCGGCGGCGGCAAGGTCGTTGAGCAGCTGCACGTCATCGAGGCCGAACCGGTCGGCCAGCACGCGCGCGTCGATTTCCCACGGCAGGTTGGTGACCTTGACGTGGTCGCCGATCACCGGTCCAGCGATGCCCAGGCAGGCACAGCGAGAGCTGACCGTTTCGCCCAGTGCGTCGGCGGCATCGTCGAGAAACCTCGCCAGCAGGTCGATGAAGGTGGCAAATTCGTGCGAGTCATAGCGCTGCTTGTAGGCGCAGGAGGCACCGTCGAACGCCGCCAGCACCGTCTTGGTGCCGCCGATGTCGCCGGCGACGATCATTCTTCCTCGCGTTTCTCGCGCGGGAACCAGCGTTCCAGCAGCCCTGCCGCCCACTCGCGCCCGCCTAGCCCGAAGGCCAGCGCCAGCGCCAGCACGACGCCGGTAAGCAGGATCAGGAAGGTGCGCTGCACGAGGTCGCCGCCGATGTCGAGCTGGTCGATCGCGATCAGCACGACGAAGACCACGATCGCGTACTGCGCGACGCGGCCGAGCAGTTCGGCATCGCTGATGCCGATGTTGCCCAGGTACGTCTGCACCGCGTTGCCGACGAAGCGGCCGAAGTAGCTGCCGACGATCAGCACCAGCAGGCCCACCAGCAGCTTGGGCAGGAACAGCAGCACGCGCGTGAGCAGGTCGGTGACCTGCGTCAGCCCAAGGCCGTTGAAGGCGATGATCAGCGCGACCAGGATCACGACCCAGTAGATGACGGTGCCGAAGACGTCGGTCGTGTCATTCTCGGTGCCGCCCTGCTGCAGGAAGCCGTCGATTCCGGCGCGTTCGGTCAGCACGTGGAAGTTCAGCGCCCGCAGCGCCCTGACGGCGCCGAAGCGCGCCGCCTTGGCGATCAGCCAGCCGGCGATGAGGACGACGATGGCCACGGCAAGCCGCGGCATGTAGGCGCCAATCTGCACCAGGAAGGCGCGCACCGGCTCGATGATGACGTCGAAATTGCCCATTCTGTTTTCCTTTATCAAACGTCGGCGCCGAGCCCGGCCAGCATGCTCACGCCCTGCAGCGGCACGCTGACCCAGTCCGGGCGGTTGGCCAGTTCATAGCGCAGTTCGTACAGCGCCTTTTCGAGTTCGAACAGTTCCAGCAGCGGCTGCTCGGCGTCGAACGCTTCCTTGCTGGCATAAAGGCCGGCACTGACCGCCTCGTCGCTGTAGGCGGACAGGAACGCGTTGCGCGTGTCGCGCAGCCAGGTCTCGGCCACTGGCGCCAGCCGGTCGATTTCGGATTCGTTCTGCGCCGCCTGCCGCAAGGCCATCTGCCGCGCATAGTCGAACGAACGCAGCATGCCGGCCACATCGCGCAGCGCCGAATGCTTGCGCCGCCGCTCGGGCAAGGACCGCGCCGGCTCCCCTTCGAAATCGATGATCACGAAATCGTTGTGGACCAGCAGCACCTGGCCGAGGTGATAGTCGCCGTGATAGCGGGTCTTGAAACCCTGCGGCGGATGCTTCGCATAGTGCTCGACCCGCTGCATCAGCTTGGGCCCGGCGGCGAAGACTTCGAGCGCCTGCGGCTGCAGCGCCTGTGGCAGCCGCTCGCGGTGCTGGGCGAGCAGATCCATCGTCGCCAGCGCATCGTCGCGCACCTGCTTGACCCATAGCGGGATGTCGGTCGCCTGCACCGGCTCGGGATCGAAGGCATCGTCGCCGGTGCGGCTCGCCAGCGCAACGTGCATCTGCGCAGTGCGCAGGCCGAGCGTGCGCACCAGTTCGAGCAGCCCGTCTGGCGACGGCGGGGCCTCGACGGCCGGTGCCGCCGCCTCCAGGTGCCGCGCCAGCGCATCGACGCCGAAGGTCCAGGCGTCGCCCTGGTTCGCCACCTGCGCCTGCAGCAGCGCCAGCGTGCTCACCTTGCCTTCCTTGTCGATGTACTCGACGTGTCCGGCGACCGGAACGCAGTGCGGGAACTTCACCGCGTCGGTGAGGAAGCGGCCGATCTCGAGTTCCGGGTTGATGCCCTCGCGGACGCGGCGATACGCCTTCAGGAAGAGTTTCGTGCCGAGCAGCGCCACGCTGTTGCTGCTCATTCCGAGCAGCTTCACCGGGCTCAGTTCCTTGCGTTGTACCCGCGCCAGCTGGTCGAACGCACTGGTTGGGACGAACCGCACGCGACCGTTGGCTGCCTTCAGTTCGCGGCCTGCGCCGATCGACTCGACGAGCGCGTGGCAAAAGGCATCGTCGCTCATCGCGTCGGCCATCAGGCCGACGTTCGCCTGCTGACGCGTCTTGGCCAGCGCGCCGGGGGCGATCTGCTTGACGCGTTCCTCCTCGGAGTCTTCCCAGGCCAGCGCCAGCGGCAGGAAGTAGCGCTCGGTCGTGCGCGGGCCGTGGACTTCGGCCAGCGACAGCAGCCAGGTGCGCTTGTCGGCTTCAAGCAGCGCATGTTCGACCAGATGAACCCGTTCGATGCGTTCGCCCTTGGCGCCGAACCACCGCTGGCGGGCCACGTACGTCGGCGCCAGGTCGCGCTCGAACTGCGTGCGCAGTTTCTCGGCCATGCCGATGCGCCACGGAACGACGCGTTCGCGGAACAGGCTGGACCAGCCGTCGAACAGCACCAGCACCGGCAGCGTGTCCGGCGCCAGCTTCTCCTCGTGCCACTCGGGCGCCGCGGTGTCGGTGGTCAGCCGGAACCAGTAAAAGCCGTGGCCGGCCAGCGTCAGCAGGTACGGCAGTTCGCCGATCGGCGGGAACGCGTTTCGCCCCATCATCTCGACCGGCACGCGGCCCTTGAAGCGGGCCAGATCGAGTTCGACCGGCTGTGCCGAGCGGCTGACGTTGGCCACGCACAGGATCACTTCGTCGCCGTACTCGCGTACGTAGGCCAGCACCTTGCGGTTGCCCGGGTGCAGCAGCGTGAAGGTGCCGCGGCCGAACGCGGACGAGGTCTTGCGCACCGCGAGCATGCGCCGGGTCCAGTTCAGCAGGGAGCCGGGTGCGCGCAGCTGCGCTTCGACGTTGATCGCCTCGAAACCGTAGACCGGGTCCTGGATCGGCGGCAGATAGATGCGCTGCGGGTCGGCGCGCGAAAAGCCGCCGTTGCGGTCCGAGGTCCACTGCATCGGCGTGCGCACGCCGTCGCGGTCGCCGAGGAAGATGTTGTCGCCCATGCCGATCTCGTCGCCGTAGTAGATGATCGGCGAGCCCGGCATCGACAGCAGCAGGCTGTTCATCAGCTTGATGCGCTCGCGGTCGTTTTCCATCAGCGGCGCCAGCCGGCGGCGGATGCCGAGGTTGATGCGCGAGCGCTTGTCGGCCGCGAACATGTTGTACATGTAGTCGCGTTCCTTGCTGGTCACCATTTCGAGCGTCAGCTCGTCGTGGTTGCGCAGGAAGATCGACCACTGGCAGTTCTCGGGGATGTCCGGCGTCTGCTGCATGATCTCGACGATCGGGTGCCGGTCCTCCTGCGCGATGGCCATGAACATGCGCGGCATCAGCGGGAAGTGATAGGCCATGTGGCACTCGTCGCCGTCGCCGAAGTACTCGCGCACGTCTTCCGGCCACATGTTCGCCTCGGCCAGCAGCAGCTTGCCGGTGTACTTCTGGTCGAGACTGGCGCGGATCTCCTTGATCACCTCGTGCGTCTCGCGCAGGTTCTCGTTGCTGGTGCCGTCGCGCTCGATCAGGTACGGGATCGCGTCCAGGCGGAAGCCGTCGACCCCCATGTCGAGCCAGAAGCGCATCGTGCGGATGACCGCCTGCCGCACGTGCGGGTTGTCGAAGTTCAGATCCGGCTGGTGGCTGAAGAAGCGGTGCCAGTAGTACTGCCCGGCGACCTCGTCCCAGGTCCAGTTCGACTTCTCGGTGTCGGTGAAGATGATCCGCGTGCCGGCGTACTTGTTCGGGTCGTCGCTCCACACGTAGTAGTCGCGCTTCGCCGAGCCCTTCGGGGCCTGCCGTGCGGCCTGGAACCAGGGATGCTGGTCGGAAGTGTGGTTGACGACCAGTTCGGTGATGATGCGCAGGTTGCGCTTGTGCGCCTCGCGCACCAGCGCGCGCAGGTCCTGGCGTGTGCCGTAGGCTGGATTCACGTTGTGATAGTCCGACACGTCGTAGCCGTCGTCGCGGAACGGCGACGGATAGAACGGCAGCAGCCAGATCGTGTTGACGCCGAGGTCGGCGACGTAATCTAGCTTCTCGGTCAGGCCGCGGAAGTCGCCGATGCCGTCGCCGTTGGAATCGTAGAACGCCTTGACGTGCAGCTCGTAGATGACCGCATCCTTGTACCAGAGCGGGTCGTCTGCAGCGCTGGCCACGGCCGCTGCGAGAGTCTCTTTTTCTGCTTTCACGATAAGCCCGGTCCTTACAGGAAGTAATCGAAGTCCTGCTCGCGGCGCAGGCGCCGGCGCAGGCGGAAGACGTGGGCCGGCGCTCGCTGCGGATCGAGCTCGACGTAGTTGCG
>JBFGOX010000209.1:0-5643 GCA_041565015.1 Burkholderiaceae bacterium | reverse complement strand
GGCGTTCTTCGCCGACGACGAGGCGCTGGTCGCGTACGACACGGCCTTTCTGATCACCGCAATCAGCGGCGCGGCGTTATGGCTGGGCACGCGGCGCTTCAAGCGCGAACTGCAGCCGCGCGACGGTTTCCTGCTGGTGACACTGGTCTGGACAGTTCTGCCGGGTTTCGCGGCGCTGCCGCTGCTGTTGCACCTGCAGGGCCTGTCGTTCACCGACGCCTATTTCGAGGCGATGTCCGGGCTGACGACGACCGGCGCGACGATCCTGAGCAGGCACGACGACCTGCCACTGTCGGTCAACCTCTGGCGCTGCCTGCTGCAGTGGATCGGCGGCATGGGCATCATCGTGCTGGCCGTGGCCATTCTGCCGCTGCTCGGCGTCGGCGGCTCGCAGGTGTTCAAGGCAGAGACCGCCGGGCCGATGAAGGAAACCAAGCTCACGCCGAGGATCGCTGATACCGCCAAGCTGCTGTACGCGATCTACTTCGGACTTTCGGTGCTGTGCGTGCTCGCCTACCGCGCGGTCGGCATGGATTGGGCCGATGCCTTCATGCACATGTTCACGACGATGGGCATCGGCGGCTTTTCGTCGCACGACGCCAGCTTCGCGTACTGGGACTCGCCGCGGATCGAGGCCGTGGCGGTCGTGTTCATGACGCTGGCGGGAATCAATTTCGCGCTGCATTTTTCGGCCTGGCGGTCGCGCTCCTTACTGGTGTACGCGCGCGATCCGGAGGCGCGGGCGTTCGTGCTGGTCCTGCTGTTCGCGGTGCTCAGCGTCTGCGTCTTCCTCATCGCGGAAGACGTCTATCCGGACTGGGCCACGGCGCTTCGCTACGCGCTGTTCAACGGCGTATCGATCGTCACCACGACCGGCTACGCCAACACCGACTATGGACAGTGGCCAATCTTTGCGCCGGTGATGATGCTGTTTCTTGCCGGCTTCGCGACCTGCGCCGGTTCGACCGGCGGCGGGGTCAAGATGATCCGGGCGCTGATCCTGGTCAAGCAGGCGCGGCGCGAGTTCATCCGCATCCTGCATCCGCGGTCGATCTCGCCGATCACGGTCGGCGAACGGGTGATCGAAAACAATGTCATCTTTGCGGTGCTGGCGTTCATGCTGATCTACGGCGCGTCGATCACCTGGCTGACCTTCGTTCTGCTGGTTTCGGGACTCGACGTTGTCACCGCGTTCACCGCAGTGGTCGCCTGCCTGAACAACATCGGCCCGGGCCTCAATCAGGTCGGACCGGGCACCAATTACGCCGGTCTGAACGACTTCGAAACCTGGGTGTGCACCTTTGCGATGCTGATCGGGCGGCTCGAACTGATGTCGGTCCTGGTGCTGTTCACACCCGCGTTCTGGCGCAAGTGACCGATGGGCCAAGTCGTGCAGATCAGCCTGCGAACTTCGGCAACCGCGGCCGACCGCCGGGCGGCCATCGAGCGCTGGCTCCACGAAACGCCGGCCGGCTCCCGGGCGCAGCCGCGCGTCGTTCTTGCCGAGGGCCTGCTGTTCGACCAAGCGGGCCCTCAAGGTGTGCCGGTGATCGGGCTCGGCGCGGGCTGTCCCTGCTGCGTCGGTCTGCTGCCGCTGCGCGTCCGCCTCGCCCGCGTGCTGCGCGAGCGACGACCGGCTGCCGTCCTGCTGCTGCTGGCCCAGGATCAGCACCTGCCGCGTCTGCATCGTCTGCTGGCCGGCGGTGAACTCGGCGTTCACTTCGAGGTCGAGCCTTGTTGATGCATACGGCGCACATCAACGGCATCGACCTCGCCTACCGTCTCGACGGCGACGGCGCACCGACGCGGCCGTGGCTGGTGTTTGCCCACGCCCTCGGTCACGATCATTCGATGTGGGACGCTCAGGTCGAGGCGTTCGGCCGTGCCTGCAACATCCTGCGCTACGACCTGCGCGGCCACGGCCGCTCGCAGGCGCCGGCCGGCGAGTACACGCTCGAACAGCTGGCCGAAGACCTGCGCGAACTGCTCGACCGGCTCTCGATCCGTCGCTGCCATTTCGTCGGCTTGTCCCTTGGCGCAATGGTCGGCCTGCAGGCCGCCGTGCGATGGCCGCTGCGGTTTGCTTCGCTGACGCTGGCCGGCGCGGCCTGCCGCTTCTCGCCGCAGATGCAGCCGCTCTGGGCCAGCCGAGTCGCCGCCGTGCGCACGCCGCTGGGCATGAACGCGATCATCGATGCAAAGATCAGCGGCTGGTTCACGGCGGCGTTTTTCGCAACGCGCGCGGCCGACGTCGCCCGCGCGGTCCAGGTGCTTCGCCGCACACCGGTGGCCGGCTACGTTGGCGCCATCGCGGCGATGTCGCGGGCCGATTTGACGGCGCGGTTGTCGGCCGTCAGCTGTCCGGTTCTGCTGCTGGTCGGCGGCGACGACCGCGTGACGCCGCCGGATTACGCCGAGCAGATCGCGATGCAGATCCCGCAGGCGCGGACGCTGCGGATCTCCGGCGCTTCGCACCTGTCGAATATCGAGCAGGCCGACGATTTCAACGCCGCGATACGTGGTTTTCTGGCCACCGGGGTCTGAAAGCGTCGGCGCGCCGGGCTTGAGATCGGCCAAGCCGGTCCGATATACCGACCATGGGCGGTCATCGCAGATTGCCGTTGCCGCGTTTGAGGAACATGCAAACCATCTACAACAGCCCGCTTTTCTGTGTGGTCGAATTCACCGGCTTTGGCGCCGAAGGGCAACATCCGGCCGGCGGATTCGAGATCATGGACAAGACGCTTCGCCGCGAGATTTTTCTCGGCGGCAAGGACGCCGAGCAGTTCCGCTCGAGCGTGCAGGCGCTGATCGACTCCGAGCCCTCCGGCGACGACCTCGACGATTTTCTCGCCGCCTACGCGGGCGTAATGACGACCCCGGTCGCACTGCATTGAGTCTCGCTCAGGCTCGCGCGCGCGTCTCGCGTGTCGCGGCCAGCAACAGCAGTGCCACTACCAACCAACCCAGCAGAAAGGCGAGTCCGGCCTGGTACGCCGCGGCGTCGTACTGCCGCACACCGTTGACGACGGCGCCGCGCCAGTGCGCATCGAGGATTACGCCGATCACCGGCATCTGCACCAGCGTGCCGACCATGACACCGGCGTTGACGACGCCGGTCACGGTGCCCTGCAGCCGCAGCGGCGCCGACTCCTTGGCAAACCCGAACGACAGAACCATCGCGCCGGCGCCGAAACTGGCCGCCAGCAGCAGCGGCACCAGCAAGGCCAGAGGCGCCGTCGGCGCGATGGTCAGCGCGGCGAAACCCACGAACATCATGCCGGCACCGATCGCGAACGGCCGCTTGCGCCGCTGCAGGCGGTCGGACCACAGGCCGAACAGCGGCCCGCCGATGGCGAACAGCACGAGCATGCCGGAGGTGATCAGCGCCGCCTGGGCCACGCTGATCTGGTGCACCTGTGAAAGCAGCGGCACGCCCCATAGTCCGGCGAACGCCAGGAAGGCGCCGCACACGCCCGAGTTGACCAGCGCGAGCAGCCAGGGGTTTGGATAACGGAGGATCGCGCGCAGATCGGCGCCGATCGACGCGTGCGCGCTGCCGTGATCGGCCGACGGCAGGTAACTGTCGAAGCCGCGATCGACCGGGTCGTCGCGCATGATCAGCTTGATCGCCACCGCGAGCGCCAGGGCGAGGACGCCGGAGACGGCAATGACCGGCCGCCAGCCGAATGCATCGGCCAACCAGCGCAGCGGCGGCCCGGCCAGCACCGCGCCGAGGGTGCCGACCGCCAGCGAAAGGCCCGACAGCGTGGCGAACCGCGACGGCGCAAACCAGTGCGTGACGAGCTTCAGCATCGACACCCAGGCCACACCGTGCGCGGCGCCAATCAAGGCTCGCCCCAGGCCGGCCACCAGCGCCGTATCCGCCCACGCGAACAGCAGGCTGCCGGCGCCGGCAAGCAGGCTGCCGGCCAGGAACATGCGGCTCGGTCCGAGCCGGTCGACGAGTACGCCGGTTGGCACCTGCACCGCCGCGTACGCGTAGTAATAAAAGGCCGACAGGTTGCCGAGCCCCGCGGCCGAAAGCGAGAAATCGCGCATCAGGTCCGGCGCCAGCGAGGCCGGCGTAACGCGCTGAAAGAAGCCGAAAAGGTAGAACGCCGCCGCGAGGCCCCACATCAGCAGCGACAACCGCGGCGGTGGAACGTGCATTCGGATGCGGCCTGGGCGTCTGTTTCGTGTTGAGCACCCATTCTAGAGAGGCAGCATCCGATGGCGCAGCATTGCAAGACAATGTGATTGACAGGTGCGTAGCGGTAGGCGGCGTGGCAGCGGAGAAAAGCTCATGTCCATGCAGTTCGATTACGTGATCGTCGGTGGCGGCTCGTCGGGCTCGGCGCTGGCCGCGCGGCTTTCCGAACTTCCCGACGCTCGCGTCCTGCTGATCGAGGCCGGCGGCGAAAACGACGGCGTGCTCAATCGCTTGCCGGTCGGCGCAGCGATTCACATCATCAACCGCAACCGCTGCAACTGGGCCTTCGAGACCGTGCCGCAGCCCGGGCTGAACGGCCGCCGCGGCTATCAGCCGCGCGGCAGGGGGCTCGGCGGTTCGTCGGCGATCAACGCGATGATCTACCTGCGCGGCCAGCCGCAGGACTACGACGACTGGGCGGCGGCAGGCTGCAACGGCTGGTCGTGGCGCGACGTGCTGCCGTACTTCCTGCGCAGCGAGAACAACGAGCGCGGCGCGAGCCAATGGCACGGCACCGGCGGGCCGCTGAACGTCGCTGACCTGCGCTCGCCGAATCCATTCGCGCGGCTATTCATCGAGGCAGCGCAGCAGGCCGGCATCGCCTTCAATCCCGATTTCAACGGCCCGACGCAGGAAGGCTGCGGTCCGTACCAGGTGACGCAGAAAACGGGCGAGCGCTGGACCGTGGCGCGAGCCTACCTTGCGCCGGCGCGCAGCCGACGCAACCTCACCGTGCTGACCCGCGCGCACGCGCGCCGGATCGTCTTCGAAGGCCGACGCGCGGTCGGCGTCGCCCTCGATCGCGACGGCTCCGAACACATCGCGCGCGCCGAGCGCGAAGTGATTCTCAGTGCCGGCAGCCTGCAATCGCCGCAATTGCTGATGGTTTCCGGTATCGGTCCGGCCGAACACTTGGCGAGCCTTGGCATCCCGGTGCTGGCCGATGCGCCGGGCGTGGGCGGCAACCTGCACGACCATCTTGACATCATCATCAACCGGCGTGTCGCCGACACCGATCTGCTCGGCCTGTCTCCGGTGGGCGCCTGGAAGCTCGTGCGCGCGATCACCCGCTGGCGACGCGAGCGGCGCGGGTTCCTGACCTCCAATTTTGCCGAGGCCGGCGCCTTCGTGAAGTCGCGCCCCGGGCTCGATCGACCGGACCTGCAGCTGCACTTCGTCATCGGCATGGTCGACAACCACAATCGCCGCTGGCACCTGGGACATGGCATGAGTTGCCACGCCTGTGGGCTACGCCCGGCCAGCCGCGGCACGCTGCGGCTGGCTTCCGCCGATGCCCGCGTATCGCCGCTGATCGATCCGGGCTTTCTTTCCGCGCCCGAGGACCTGGCGACACTCGTTCACGGCTTCAAGCTCGTGCGCAGGATCTTTGCGCAGCCGGCGTTTGCCGTCGTCGACGGCGGCAACCGCGC
>JBFGOX010000208.1:0-5671 GCA_041565015.1 Burkholderiaceae bacterium | reverse complement strand
GCATCGGCCTGGGGCTGCTGATTGGTGTGACGCTGTCGATGGCCGGCATCTACCGCGGCATGATCGAGGACGGCCGCGTGCTGATCGACGGCAGCGGCGCCGACCTGTGGGTGGTGCAGCAGGACACGCTCGGCCCCTACGCGGAGCCGTCGAGCGTGCGCGACGACGTCTATCGCAGCCTGCGCGGCCTGCCCGGCGTGGCCGCCGCCGCCAACGCGACCTATTTGACGATGCAGGTGCGGCAGGGCAGCCGCGACGTGCGCGTGATGCTGGTCGGCTTCGAGCCGGGACAACCGGGCGAGCCGGCCTACCTGACCGCGGGTCGGCCGCTGCTGCGTGACCACTACGAGGCGATCGCCGACGAGCGCACCGGCTTTCGCCTTGGCGACCGCGTGCGCATCCGCCGGCACGAGTACGCGATCGTCGGCCTGACGCGGCGCATGGTCTCCGCCAGCGGCGATCCGATGCTGTTCGTGTCGCTCGACGACGCGCAGGAAGTGCAGTTCCTCAAGGACAACGACGCACTGGTCAACGAGCGGGCACGCGTGTCCGCCAACCCCACGTTCAACCGGCCGGCGGTGCCGGGGCTGCTGGAAGCAGCGCAGGCGGCGCAGACCTCGAATCACTTCGTCAACGCGGTGCTGCTGCGGCTGGCGCCCGGCGCCGATGCGCAGGCGGTCGCTGCCGAGATCCGGCGCTGGAAGCACCTGCAGGCGTATTCGCGCGCGCAGATGGAGGAGATCCTGATCGCCAAGCTGATCGACACCTCCTCGCGGCAGATCGCCATGTTCCTGGTCATCCTGTCGGTGGTCAGCGCGGCGATCGTCGCCTTCATCATCTACACGATGACGATGAACAAGCTGCGCGAGATCGCGGTGCTGAAGCTGATCGGCGCCCGTGCGCGCACCATCGCCGGCATGATCCTGCAGCAGTCGCTCGGGCTGGGGCTGATCGGCTTCGTCGTCGGCCGCATCGCCGCCGGGCTGTGGTCGCCGGTGTTCCCGAAATACGTGCTGCTGCTGCCCGAGGATGCGCTGCGCGGACTCGTCGCCGTGCTGGCGATCTGCGCGCTGGCCAGCACGATCGCCATCCGCGCCGCGCTGCGCGTCGACCCGGCGGCGGCGATCGGCGGCTAGCATGAATCAGTCCGCAGGCTCGCTTGGCTCGCCGACCGAACAGGGGCGAGTCGGTGCCGTCGGACGGCCGGGCGGTAGTGACATCAACGGCCAGCCGGCCATTGCGATCCGCGGCCTGCGCAAGCGCTACGGCAGCGGCGAGGCGGCGGTCGACGCGCTGAAGGGTGTGGACATGACGGTGGCGCCGGGCGAGGTGATCGGCCTGATCGGGCCGAGCGGCTCGGGCAAGAGCACGCTGCTCAAGTGCCTGGGCGCGGTGATCGAGCCCAGCGGCGGCCAGATGGAACTCGGCGGGCAGGTGATCTTCGACGACGGCTGGAATGTCAGCGACCTGCCGGGGCTGCGCCGCGACCGCATCGGTTTTGTCTTCCAGGCGCCGTATCTGATCCCGTTTCTCGGCGTCACCGACAACGTGGCGCTGCTGCCGATGCTGGCCGGGCTGCCCGATGCCGCCGCGCGCGAGCGTGCCCATGAACTGCTCGGCGCGCTCGACATCGCGCACCGGGCGCGAGCCGAGGTGGCGCAGCTTTCCGGCGGCGAGCAGCAGCGGGTGGCGATCGCCCGCGCGCTCGCCAACAAGCCGCCGGTGATCCTCGCCGACGAACCGACCGCACCGCTGGACAGCGAACGCGCGCTGACGGTGGTTCGCATCCTGAACCGGATGGCCGAGCAGTACGGAACGGCGATCATCGTCGTCACCCACGACGAGAAGATCATCCCGACCTTTCGCCGCATCTATCACATCCGCGACGGCCGCACGCATGAGGAGGCCGGCGAGGGCCGGCCACTGCATCAGCGCGACGCAGCCGCTCGGGTCGGTCGGCAGTTCACGTTCACGTTGGGGTAGCGCCGGCGCGCAGCGCGGCCTGCCGGCTGCCTCGCGGGCCGGCGGCGGTCGACGATCACGGTCGCGCGGCGAAGCGCCGCGGCCGACCGGGGGTCAGTGCATCTTCATCGCGTCGTGATGCGCCGTCAGTGCACGCACGACGGCGTTCACTTCGACCTCCTCGTGCCGGCCGCCGCTATCGATGACCAGCGTCACCGGCACTTTCTCGCCTTCGATCAACGGGCGCTTCAGGTCCATCAGCATCACATGCAGGCCGCCCGGTTTCAGCTCGACGGTGCGGCCCGGCGGCAGCTCGAGCGCGGTGATCGCGCGCATCCGCATGACGTTGCCCTCCATCGACATCGCGTGGATCTCGACCACGCCGGCCACTGGCGAACTGGCCTGCACCAGGCGGGCCGGCTGCCGCGCCGTGATCTTCATGAAGGCGCCCGTGGCCATCTGCTGCGCCACGGTGCCGCGGATCCAGGCATCGGTCACGGCAACCTGCGCGGCCGTTGGCATGGCAATACAAAGCAAGGCGGCCGCGGCCGCCAACAAGCGAATCGTCGACATCTCGTACCTCTTACAAGAATGAAAGTGAAGGCAACCGCCGTGCGCGGGTGCGCCAACGGCGCGCCGCTGGGTCACGGCAGGCGGTAACGGCGTGTTGTTGCGGTTACTGCGGCGGCGCCCGTGCCGGGGCGTCGTAAGGGAGGACGGCGCGCGCGGCGGCCGTCGTTGTCGCCGGCGCGACGGCCTGCATCGGCCCGGCACCGTTCGCCGTCTCGGAGACGGCCGGCGGTACGGCCGCGGCGTCGATGACGCGGCAAAGCGGGCAGAACTCGCAACCATGCCGATGATCGGTTTCCGGTTCGGTCGGCTGGCGCTGCACGCCGGCGACGGTGCACACCTCGATGAAGCCGGCCGTTGGCTGCGCGTGCGCCAGCGGAACGAGCAGCGCCGCCAATTGCGAGGCGATCAGTGCCAGCACCCAGCCAAGGCGGTGCATCCGCGCCGCGCGACCAACGCGCGCGATCGGCGTCATGGCGTCGACGGCGCGCTTTGTGCTGCCAGCGCGTCGGAAAAGCAGAAATCCTCGGGCAGACCATGGGCGACGAAGGCAGGCTTCACCGCCTCGACCATCTGCACCGAGCCGCAGGCGTAGATGGCGCAGTCGGCCAGTTGCGGAAAGTCGGCGAGGATCGCTTCGTGCACGAGGCCAGTGCGGCCGCGCCAGTCATCGTCCGGCCCCGGTTCCGACAGCACGGGCACGTAGGTGAAGTTCGGGTGCTCGCGCGCCCAGCGCTCGGGCAGCTCCGGCAGGTACAGGTCACGCCGCTTGCGCACGCCCCAGTACAGGTACAGCGGCCGCCTCACGCCCATCCGGAACGCCTGCTCGAGCAGGCTCTTGACCGGCGCGAAGCCGGTGGCGCCGGCGACGAAGATCAGCGGCCGCTCGCTCGGCTCGCGCAGCACGAACTCGCCGAGCGGGCCTTCGAACGACAGCTGCTCGCCGACGCGCATTGTTTCGAACACGCGGCCGGAGAAGCGGCCGCCGGGAATGCGGCGCACATGCAGGATCACTTTGCCGGTGGTCGCCGACGGCTCGGTGAATGAATAACTTCGCCGCGCTTCGTCTTCCAACAGGATGTTGATGTACTGGCCTGCCTCGAAGGTGATCATGTGGCCGTCGTCGAGAGTCAGTTCGACCAGCATCACCTCGGGCGCCAGCGGCTGCAGGCGAGTGACGGTGGCGGCGTAAACCGGCAGCGGCTGCTCGCGCAGCGCCGCGCCTTCCTCGAATTCGACCTCGACGTCGGACAGCGCGCAGGCGCAGCACAGCAGCACCTCGCCGCGCGCACGCGCCTCGTCGGACAGCGCCGATGGCTGATACGGACCCGGATCGATCTCGCCGGCAAGCACGCTGGCGCGGCACACGCCGCAGCCGCCGGAGCGGCACTCGAACGGCATCGGCAACTGCGCGCGCAGCCCGGCGTCGAGCAGTGTTTCGCCGGCGCGCACCGGCACGTTGCGATTGCCGGGATGCACGGTCATCGACCAGGCGCGCTGCGCGCCGCGCTTGACCGGCGGCAGCCACGGCAGTAGCAGGAACAGCACGGTGGCGCCGCCAACCAGCCACCACAGCGTCGTCGCATGACCGAGGGTGACCAGCGGATACGGCGCCAGGTAGAACCAGTCGAGCGCCAGCGTGGCCTGGATGCGCGTGAAGTCGGCCGCGCCCTGGCTCAGCGCCGGCTTGACGAGCGACAGCGCGAGCAGCATCAGCACCATCGCGATCGCCAGCGGCCGCGGCGGCGTCGTGCGTGCGCGCGGCACGCGGTGCGTGTGGATCCACAGCGCCGCGAGCGCGGCCAGCGGGATGCCGATGTGCAGGAACGACAGCAACGAGAAGAGGCGGTCGCTTATCGCCTCCGGCAGCGTGAAATTGCGCACCAGCGTGCCGCGGAAGACCGGCAGCGCGTCGAACCATTCGGCGGTGGTCACGACGACGTACTGCGCCAACTGGTCCCACGGCAGCATGTAGCCATTCACGCCGGAGATGTAGATCAGCCACAGCACGATGACGCCGGTTATCCACGAGAAGGCGCGGAAGCTGCGGTAGCGGTCGAAGCAGAAGTGGCGCGCCAGGTGCAGCAGCATCGTCAGCACCATCGCGTCGGAAGCGTAGCGGTGCAGGCTGCGCATCACGCCGCCGGCGAACCATTGAGAATGCGTCAGCCGCTCGACCGAGGCATAGGTGGTGTCGACGCCAGTGTCGTAGAAGACATAGACGTAGAAGCCGCTGACGACGACGATCCAGAACATGAAGTAGCTGATCGCGCCGAGGTAGTACAGCGGATTGAGCGAGTCGCCGAAGACGCGGTTGAAGACGCGGTCCAGCCGCAGGAAGGCGCGCCGTCCCGGCGCGTGGATCAGCCTGAGCATTGGCTGACGTTAGCAATCCCACAGACTGCGCTTCCTTGACGCGCATCAGATCGGTCGCGGCCTTAAACGCGATACGTTGGCGGCCGTTCGCGTGACGCGCAGCGGTTGCTGTGCGACGCGCACGCCCAAGAAAGCGTCATGGTCATCGAATCGATCGACGTCGTACCGCCGCGCGCGCAGTGGCTGCTGCGTGCAGTGGCCCTGCTTGCCGGCATCTTCGGCGCGCTGACCGTTCGTGCCGGCGCGCTGGCCGTCTTCGGCCACGTCGACGTCGGCAACGTGGTGCCGTTCGTCTTGTGGTTCAACTTCCTGGCCGGTATTGCCTATCTCGTCGCCGCCTTCGGACTGTGGGCGATGCGGCCGTGGGCGGTGTGGCTGTCGGCGGCCATCGCGGCCAGTACCGCGGTCGTGTTCATGATGTTCGGCGTGCATGTGGCCAGCGGCGGCGCGTTCGAGACGCGAACGTGGGTGGCGCTGACCGTGCGCACCGTGTCCTGGTGCGCGATCGCCTGGCTCGGCCATCGCTGGCTGCTGGGCGACGACGATCACCGTTGACGGCGACCGTCAGGCGTCAGGTCGCGGCAGCGGAAAACTTAGCGCGCATCATTTTTGTCGTCGCACGATCGCGCCACGATTGTCGCCATCCCGACTCGCGGAGCCGAACGTGCGCAAATTCAACTTCGGCCGGCACCGAGACCGTTCCGGCAACGACGGTGCTGCGCTCATCGTGGCGGCAATCTGCGGCCTTGCGGTCTGCCTGTTC
>JBFGOX010000207.1:0-5683 GCA_041565015.1 Burkholderiaceae bacterium | reverse complement strand
GCCGGCGGCGCCGCGGCCGGAACTGTCGGCGCAGGCGTCGGTGCGGCCGCAACAGGTGCCGGGCTCGGCGCAGTGGCAGGCGCCGGTGCAACGCCGGCCTTGGACTCCGCCGCCGCCTGGGCCTGAGCGCCCGACTTGCTCTGCAGTTCGAGCGCCACTTGCAACTGCTGGTTGACCTTCTCCAGTTCGGCGACGCGATCAAGCAGATCTTTCAACTGGCGGTCGCGCGCGACGGCTTCGTCGCCCGCTTTGCCTGCCGTCGTGCTCTGCGCAATCTTGAGCTGATCACCGCTTGCCGCGGCGCTGCGGTCTTCCACGCGCGTGGTGATCTGACCGCGGCCCGCAGCAGCCATTGCCCCGGGTCCGGCGCTGGTCGCCGCCTGCGCGAGCCGGCTCCGGTAGCGGGCAAAGTCGGCGCTCTGCGCCGCGACTTCCCGCCGTGCGGCGGCGTTATCGACGGCGAGGACCTGTTGCGGCTCCGGGATCGTCAGCACGCTGTCGGCGCGCAAATTGTTCATGTTCTCGCTGATGAACGCTTCCGGGTTCGCACGGAACAACGCCACCAGCATCTGATCGAGCGAGGCGGCGGCCGGACGCGTTCTTTCGGCGATGTTGCCCAGCGTATCGCCGCGCTTAACGTCGTAAGTCGAGGGCCGAGGGGCCGGCGCGGCCGCGGGTCGTGCCGGTGCCGCTCTTGCCGCCGCGGCCGGCGCGGGAGCAGGCGCTGCTGCGAGCGGTGCCGGCGCAGGCGGTCGCCCCGTCGCCGGGGCGACAACGTCCTGCGATGCCCGCAACGCCGGAGGATCGAGCAGGATCGTGTATTCACGCAGTACGCGACCGGTCGACGAGGTTAATTCGATCAGCAGATCGAGGTAGGGCTCGTTGACGGCCGTCGGCGATGCGATACGGACGACAAAACCGGCTTCGCCGCGTCGGTCCAGCGACACGCGCACACCGGTCAGCGCCGGATTGAAGTCCAGATTCGCCTGCCGAAAGGCAGCGACCGATGCAAGCCGCACGGCAAGCGATGCCGCTTCTTCGCGGCTGACCGCGGTGATCTCGACTTCAGCACGCAGCGGCTGGCCAAGCGCCGACTGAACAGTGATTCGCCCCAGTCCGGCGCTATACGCCGTCGGTGCGGCGAATGCCAAACCGATCGACAGCGCGAGCGCGCAGCGGGTCGGTGCACGCACAAATTTTTTCATTGCCACGATTGCCCCTCGGCGGCGGTCAGAATCGAAATTGAAATTAGCATCAGCTACTTAGCACTGCAAGCTGACAAACCGCCGTAACTGGTCGTCCGTGCGGCTGAATGTGTCTTACGGATCGTGCCGCTTCGCCGTCCGAACGCCCTAGACCCTAGCGACTGGATCAATCGAGCCGCTTGAGCAAGATGCGCAGCATGCGCCGTAACGGTTCAGCGGCGCCCCAAAGCAATTGGTCACCGATCGTGAACGCCGACACGTACTCGCCGCCCATCGCCAGCTTGCGCAGCCGACCGATCGGGATCTCCATCTGGCCGCTAATGCGCGCCGGCGACAGTTCGCGGACGCTGTCGTCGCGCCGGTTCGGAATGACCCGCACCCAGCGATTGGCCGCGGCCAGCATCGACTCGATCTCCGCCAGCGGCACGTCCTTTTTCAGCTTGATCGTCAGCGCCTGGCTGTGGCAGCGCATCGCGCCCACCCTGACGCAAAGGCCTTCGACGATCAGCGATCCGGGCTGCCCCATCGCCGGCCGGCCGAGGATCTTGTTCGCCTCGGCGCCGCCCTTCCACTCCTCGCGGCTGACGCCGTTGCCGAGATCCTTGTCGATCCAGGGAATCAGGCTGCCGGCCAGCGGCACGCCAAAGTGCTCCTTCGGCAGTTGATCGGACAACAGCGCGGCGCCAACTCGGCGGTCGATCTCGAGGATCGCCGATCCCGGATCGGCGAGCAGTTCCTTGACCGAGGCATGCGCGTGTCCCATCTGGGCGATCAGCTCGCGCATGTTCTGCGCCCCCGCTCCCGAAGCCGACTGGTAGGTCATCGCCGAGACCCACTCGACGAGATCGGCCTTCAGCAGGCCGTCGATGGCCAGCATCATCAGGCTCACCGTGCAATTGCCGCCGATGTAGTCCTTGATGCCGCGGCCCAGCGCCGCTTCGATGACCGGCATGTTGACCGGATCGAGGATGATGACGGCATCGTCTTTCATGCGCAGGCTCGAAGCGGCGTCGATCCAGTAGCCGTTCCAGCCCGCCGCGCGCAGTTTCGGGTGCACTGCCCCCGTGTAATCCCCACCCTGGCAGGTCACGATGGTGTCGCACGTCTGCAACGCCTTCAGGTCGTTGGCGTCTTTCAGCACCGGCTCTGCGCCCTTGATCTTCGGCGCCGCACCGCCTGCGCTCGAGGTGCTGAAGAAAACCGAATCGAACAGCTCGAAATCGCGTTCGGCGGCCATCCGGTCCATCAGCACCGAACCCACCATTCCACGCCAGCCGACGAATCCCACTTTCATCGCATCACTCCTTCAACAGCATCCCGCAATGTCTCATAACGCCGCGATCACCGCCTCGCCCATTTCATGCGTTCCCACCGTCCGCGTGCCGCTGCCGGCAATGTCGGCCGTGCGCAGTCCGCCGGCCAGCACCCTGCGCACCGCCGCTTCGATCCGCTCGGCCTGGTCAGCACGTTGGAGCGAGTAGCGCAGCATCATCGCCGCCGACAGAATCGTCGCCAGCGGGTTGGCCACACCCTTGCCGGCAATGTCGGGCGCACTGCCGTGACTCGGCTCGTAAAGCCCCTGCCCCTTTTCGTTCAGCGACGCCGACGGCAGCATGCCGATCGAGCCGGTCAGCATTGCCGCCTCGTCGGACAGGATATCGCCGAACATGTTGCCGGTGACGATCACATCGAAGCTGCGCGGCGCGCGCACCAACTGCATCGCCGCATTGTCGACGTACATGTGCTCAAGCGCCACGTCCGCGTAGGCAGCGTGCACTTCCGTGACGACGTCCTTCCAGAACTGAAACGTCTCCAGCACGTTCGCCTTGTCGACGCTGGTCACTTTCCTGCCTCGCTTGCGCGCCGCGTCGAACGCAACACGGGCGATCCGCTCGATCTCAGGCCGCGAATAGCGCATCGTGTCGAACGCTTCCAGGCTCCCCGCAAAGGCGCCGTCGGGTGCCGAACGCCTTCCGCGCGGCGTGCCGAAGTAGATGTCTCCGGTCAATTCGCGCACGATCAGGATGTCGAGCCCGGCGACCACCTCGGGTTTCAGCGTCGAGGCGGCGGCCAGTTCGGGATAAAGAATCGCCGGCCGCAGATTGGCGAAGAGCCCGAGCGACTTGCGCAGCCCGAGAATCGCCTGCTCCGGCCTCAGCGCGCGCTCGAGCTTGTCGTACTTCCAGTCGCCGACCGCACCGAACAGCACCGCATCGGCTTCGCGCGCGAGTTTCAACGTGCTTTCGGGCAGCGGATGGCCGTGCCGATCGTATGCCGTGCCTCCGACATCGGCGAACTCGAGTTCGAACCGCTCGTCGAGCGCACGCAGCACACGTACGGCCTCGGCGATGATCTCCGGCCCGATCCCGTCGCCCGGCAATACGGCGACTTTCATTCACGTTCCTCCGCGGGGCTCGCCTTCGTCGACCTCGCCCGCCCCTGGAACGAAGTGTCCTGTGCTAACGGCTGGTCCGCTTCTCCAGCCACGGAAACTGGGCGAGCCGACGCGCCTCGAACTGCTGAATCTTGTCCTTGTGGCGCAGCGTCAGCCCGATATCGTCCAGACCGTTGACCATGCAGTACTTGCGAAACGGCGCGATCTCGAACGCATGCTCGGCGCCGCCCGGCTCGATGACCTTCTGCTGCGGCAGATCGACCATCAACCGAAAGCCCTCGAAGCCGGCGACTTCGTGAAACAGGCGATCGATCACGATCTCCGGCAGCACGATCGGCAGCAGGCCGTTCTTGAGGCTGTTGTTGTAGAAGATATCGGCAAAGCTCGGCGCGAGTATCGCGCGGAACCCGTACTGCGTCAGCGCCCACGGCGCATGTTCGCGCGATGAACCGCAGCCGAAATTCTTGCGCGCCAGCAGGATCGAGGCACCGCGATAGCGCGGCTGGTTCAGCACGAAGTCCGGATTCAGCGGCCGCTCGCCGTGATCCACGCCCGGCTCGCCGTGGTCCAGATAGCGCCATTCGTCGAACAGGTTCGGGCCGAAACCGGTCCGATGGACGGATTTCAGGAACTGCTTGGGAATGATCGCGTCGGTATCGACGTTGGCGCGATCCAGCGGCGCCACCAGCCCATTGTGGACTTCGAATCGGTCCATCACTTCTTCTTCGCCGCGCCCTCGATCGTTTCGCCGGCTTTCTGGATGTCCTGGCCCATTCCGGCCATCGTGTTGCAGGCCGACAGCGCCAAGGTAGCCAGAAGTAGCAGTACAAGGTTTTTCACGCGGGTCCTCCTTGCTTTGAGTTAGCCCAACCGACGCACGTCGGCGAAGCGGCCTTCGATAGCGGCCGCCGCCGCCATCGCCGGCGACACCAGATGGGTGCGTCCGCCGGCGCCCTGCCGGCCTTCAAAATTGCGGTTGCTGGTCGACGCACAGCGTTCACCCGGCTCGAGCCGGTCTGCATTCATCGCCAGGCACATCGAGCAGCCCGGCTCGCGCCAGTCGAAACCGGCGGCGCGGAACACTTTGTCGAGCCCTTCGCGCTCGGCCTGCGCTTTCACCAGTCCCGAGCCCGGCACGACCATCGCCAGCTTCACCGTCGGCGCCACCCGCCTGCCTAGTCGCTTGACGACCCACGCTGCCTCGCGCAGATCCTCGATGCGCGAATTGGTGCACGAGCCGATGAACACCTTGTCGACGCGGATTTCGGCCATCGGCGTGTTCGGCGCCAGGCCCATGTACTTCAGCGCGCGCTCGATGCCCTCGCGCCTGACCGGATCCTTCTCGGCGTCCGGATCGGGGACGCGATCGTCGATCGTGACGACCATTTCCGGCGACGTGCCCCAGGTCACCTGCGGCGAAAGCCGCTCGGCACGAATCTCGACCTCGGCATCGAAGCCCGCATCGGCATCCGAGCGCAGCGTGCGCCAGTAGGCCACCGCCTGCTCCCACGTCGCGGCCGAAGGCGCGAAGGGCCGCCCGCGAACGTACTCGATCGTCTTCTCGTCGACGGCGACCATGCCGGCACGTGCACCGGCTTCGATCGCCATGTTGCACACGGTCATCCGACCTTCCATCGACAGCGCCTCGATCGCGCTGCCGGCAAACTCGATCGCATAGCCGGTGCCGCCGGCGGTGCCGATGGTCCCGATCACCGCCAGAACGATGTCCTTGGCGGTGCAGCCGAACGGCAGCTTGCCGTCCACCTGCACGCGCATGTTCTTCGCTTTCTTCATCAGCAGGGTCTGCGTGGCGAGCACATGCTCGACCTCGCTGGTACCGATGCCGAAGGCCAGCGCACCGAACGCGCCGTGCGTGCTGGTGTGCGAATCGCCGCAGACCACCGTCATGCCCGGCAGCGTGGCACCCTGCTCCGGACCCATCACGTGCACGATGCCCTGCCGCTTGTCGAGGAAAGGAAAATACGCCGCCGCACCGAACTGCCGGATGTTGGCATCGAGCGTGACGACCTGCTCCTTGGATACCGGGTCGACGATGCCGTCGTAGCCCCGCTCCCAGCCGGTG
>JBFGOX010000206.1:0-5687 GCA_041565015.1 Burkholderiaceae bacterium | reverse complement strand
CCTGCAGCCGTTTGGTGCCGTAGTTGCGGAAGCGCTCGACGATCCCGTGCTTGCGCGCGACGACGCGCTGCAGGTCGACGGTCACCGGCCCGGCGTTCACGCCGTAGTCCGCCGCCCGCCGTGCCAGATAGGCAACGCGTGCGCTTGCGACCATGGTCTTGGTCGGCGTGCAGCCGACGTTGATGCAGGTGCCGCCGACGTGCTCGCGCTCGACGATCACGGTCTTCCAGCCGGCGTTGGCCAGCGCGAGCGCCAGCGGCTTGCCTGCCTGACCGGAGCCGAGGATCAGCGCATCGGCCTGCTCGATGTTTGCCACGACGTTTCCTCCCGATCGTTCCGTCTCGCGTGCCGGTCGCCGTCTAGCCCATTTCGTCGGCCGAACTGTGATCGTGCACCAATACGCCTTCGAGCGGGTCGACTTCGCAGATCCACGGCTGCTCGGCAATCGCTTCGTGCGCATCGCGGTAGCCGGCTTCGCAGCGGGCGCGGATGCCGGCGGTCGTGAAGTCGATGTCCTTGGTGTGATCCTCGGCCTCAAGCCGCGGTGCATGCAGGTAAACGATGTGCATCGTCGTGCGGCAGCCCCAGGCCAGCAGCTCGCGAACTTCGTCGCTCGCGCGCTTGTTCTGCGGCAGCCGCGCGCCGAGTTCGCTGATCACATGGCGCAGCCGGTGGATCTGCTTCTGTCGCGCGATATGCGAATCGGCGCGGCTGGCGTACTGGATCTCCTTTTGCCGGCCGAGTACCTGCCAGATCGAGTCGGGCTCGGAGCCGGTCGGGTTCCACAGCTGGATGGCGAAGATCGTCGACGAGCGGCGCGGGTTGTCGTCGAGCACCGCTTCGATCGGCGTGTTCGAGTACACACCGCCGTCCCAGTATGGCTCGCCATCGATGCGGATCGCCGGAAACGCGGGCGGCAGCGCGCCGGAGGCCATCACGTGATTGGCGCCGAGCGCTTCTTCACGGCTGTCGAAGTAGCGCATCACGCCGGTGCGGGCGTTCACGGCGCCGACGGTAAGCCGCGGCGTAAGGCCGTTGACGCGGCTGAAGTCGACATGCGCATGCAGCGTTGCGCGCAGCGGCTCGGTGTCGTAGAAGGCGGCGCGGTCGACGCCGAGGTCGTTCGTCAGACCCAGCCAGGAAGCCGGGTTCGGCCTGAAGAATCCGGGCACGCCCTGCGTCAGGATGCTCAGGTTCGACCAGGGATTGAGCACGCCCGGGCCGGCCGGCAGCCAGGCGAACGGTGAACGCCATTCGAGCACGTCCCAGAAGGCGTGCATCGCGGCCAGACGATTGTGCGGCTCGTTGCCGGCGATGATCGCGGCGTTGATGGCGCCGATCGACGTGCCAATCACCCAGTCCGGCTCGATGCCGGCCTCGTGCAGCGCCTGATACACGCCGACCTGGTAGGCGCCGAGTGCGCCGCCGCCCTGCAATACCAGCACGATCTGGCCTGGTGGCCGCTCGATGCCGTTGCCGCGCTTGCCGCCGTTGCGTTTCTTCATTCACCTTCTCCCTGCGCCAGCGCGACCAGATCACGTTGCAGGCCGCTGACGGCGCCAATGTAAGCGGCGAATGCGGATTCAACTGCCCGCAGCGCCGACTGCAACTCGAGCGATCGCCGGCCGTCAACCCCCGGCATTGTGGTGTTCGCCGAACGCAGAACGCGCCACAGGTCGTCGCTGGTCGACTGGGCATGATCACGGCACAGGTCGAGCACCTGCGCGGCCGTGGTCGCGCAGACCTGATAAGAACGCCAGGACCAGCGCCAGGTCAAGGCGCTGTTTTCGGAGGCCTCGCGCCAGTTGGCGGCGTAGCCGCGCGCCAGCAACAGGCGCGCCGCATGCCAGTTCAGTTCGGTCGTGCGTTGCACCGAGGCAAGCAGGGCCTCGGCCAGCGCACGCGTGAGCGTGGCGAGCGCAGCAAGACGCTCGCCGTTGGCGGGATCGATCGGCGCGCGATCGATCGGGATCGGCAGGCTCGTCATGCGCACAGCTCCTGTGACAGATGGCGGGAGGCAATTCCAGGGGCGGGTTGCCGACTTTCGACGACACGCGCCGGGAGCAGCGTGAGGTCGGCGACGAAGTGCGCGCCGCCGAGCACCTTGATGACCGGCAACGGGCTGGCGCCAAGCGGGGCGAGCTCGAGCTCGGCTGGCCCGCAGTACGCCTGGCAGACTGCGATATCGGTGCAGCGACGGCTGACCAAGCGGCCGAGATTCACATGTCCGTCGAGATGGAATGCTGACTGGCGATACACCTGCGGCCGCGCGAGCCAGGCCGCGATCGTCGCTGCAGGGCACTGGCGCATCGCGCTGCCGAGCAGGTGGGGCCGCTTGTCCAGGCTGGCAATGGCGATCGCGCGGCCGGCGCTTTCGAGCACCGCGGTCATCTGGCCGTGCACGACGAACAGTCGCGCGCGGCCGGGCGAGTCGGCGATTTCGCATTGCGCTGCGTCGGCAGCGGGTTCGTCGGTCCAGCCGCGGACGATGAACTGCACCGGCATGCCGCGCAGTTCGGCGTCGATGGCGATCTGCGCGACGATGTCGACGCCGCGCCCGCCCGGAGCCGGCGTGGCGATGAACTGCAGCGAGACGGCATCGGAGCCGTCGGGCTGCAGCGGCGCAGGCAGCAGTTCGGCGATGACTCCGGGGTCGCTCTGGTAGCAGACGAGCAGCGATTCGCGACGGTGCACCGAGCGCGCCGTGCAGGCGGCCGCGTGTCCGTTGCCGGCGTTCAGATGCGTCAGGTCGGCGAGGTTCATCGTTGTCTCCTTGATCCGCGGTCTGCTCGCCGCTTAGTGCGCTGTCCAGCCGCCTTCGATCGGCAGCACGGCGCCGGTGATCGACGCGGCCGCATCGGAGGCGAGGAACGTGGCGAACGAGGCAACCTGCTCGACGGTGACGAACTTGCGCGTCGGCTGCGCGGCGAGCAGCACGTTGCGCACGACCTCCTCTTCGGAAATGCCACGCGCGCGCGCGGTGTCCGGGATCTGCTTGCGCACCAGCGGGGTCAGCACGTAGCCGGGGCAGATTGCGTTGACGGTGATGCCCTGCTCGGCGACCTCGAGGGCGACCGTCTTGGTCAGCCCGGCGATGCCGTGCTTGGCGGCCACATACGCGGACTTGAACGGCGAGGCGACCAGCGCATGCGCCGAGGCGACGTTGACGATCCGGCCCCAGCCGCGCCGCTTCATTCCCGGCACGGCGGCGCGGATGGTGTGGAAGTTGCTCGACAGGTTGATGGCAATGATGGCGTCCCACTTGGCGAGCGGGAAATCGTCGACTGGCGCCACGTGCTGGATGCCGGC
Source organism: Burkholderiaceae bacterium (assembly GCA_041565015.1). Taxonomy (GTDB): domain Bacteria; phylum Pseudomonadota; class Gammaproteobacteria; order Burkholderiales; family Burkholderiaceae_F; genus JADJWR01. Next base: position 2,378 of record JBFGOX010000206.1, on the reverse strand, counting down.
GTTGTTCACCAGGATGTCGACCGCGCCGAACGCTTCGATCGCGCGCTTGATCATCGCTTCGATCTGGTCGGGCCGGCTCATGTCGGCACCGTCGTAGATCACCTCCACGCCGTGGCGCTGCGCCAGGTCGCTGCGCAGCCGCACGATCTCGGCCGCGTCGCCGAAGCCGTTGATGACCAGATTCGCGCCGGACGCGGCGAAGGCCTCGGCGATGCCCAGCCCGATGCCGCTGGTCGATCCGGTGACCAGTGCGGTTTTGCCTTTGAACTGCATGGTGAACTCCTTCATGGGTCGTTGAAGCGGACTCGCGACGGGTGTCCGGCCGCGCGTTGGTCGGCGCAGCCGGCCGGAAACTTTCAGCGGCGCTGCGTTATTTGGCTCGCACGCTCGAGGTGATCGAGGCGATCACCTTCGAGGCCGTGGCGAACTGTTCGGAGCGGTTGATGATTCCGTGCCGGCGCGCGATCCAGGCGAAATCGGTGTAGACGGCCCAGACCTGTCCCTTGTCGTCCTCGTGCACGAGCAGGCGAACCGGCCAGTCGAGCCCGGCCTCGGCCCTGGCGGTGATGAACTGCGTGCCCAGCGGCGGGTTGCCGAAGGTCAGCAGCGTCGACGGGCGAAGCTTGACGCCGGCACCCGCCGCCAGTTGCGCCTGGTCGACGGTGCTGAAGTACATGATGCCCTTGGCGGCCACATCCTTCTGGATGCGCTCGATCGTCTCGGCGATCGGATAGGCGCTCCTGACGCGGATCAGGCCGTCGTCGTCGGCGCGCGCCGGCGCGGCGATCAGCAGAGAAGCAAGCAGCGCGGCGGCGCTGATGGAAGCATGGCCGAGGTTGCGGACGGACATCGGATTCTCCTTTTCGGTGGGCCCGCGCGGCAGCGCGAGCGGGTTATGGATTCGATTGATGCGCAGGCGCCCGGCGTTGCCACGGCCAGTGGCCTTCGAGTTCGAGTGCCAGGCTCCAGCTGAGGAACGTGCGGATGGCGACGATCATCGCCAGCACGAGCACGCTTTCCATCGTCGGCGTGAAGGCGACGGTGCGGACGATGTCGGCGGCGACCAGCACCTCGAGGCCGAGCAAGATCGCGCGGCCGAGGTCCTGCCGATAGCGCTGGTAGCGGGTGACCGTATCGGCCTGGCGCGCCAGCGCATAGCGCGCGGTGGCGAGAATCAGCCCGCCGATGATCAGCACCACGCCGGCGATCTCGGCGCCGTCGCCGGCGAGCTCGACGAACTCATGCAGCTGCATCGCGCGACTCCTTGGCGGCGGTCGACTTCAGCCGGCCGGCGAGCAGCGCCGCCAGGGCGAGCGCGACGCCGACCGCGGCCACGCACGCTTCCCAGCCGACGCGGTCGAACAACTGTCCGAGCACGGCCGCGCCGACCAGCCCGCCGAAGAAATACGAAGCCAAGTAAAGGCCGCTGGCCGAGGCGTGGTCGGTCGTCGCCGCTCGGCCCACGAACCCGGTCGTCGTTGCCTGCGCGAAGAAGGTGCCGGCGGCGACCAGCACCATGCCGGCTACCACGGCGGTCAGGCTCGGCAGCACCAGCAGCGGCAGGCCGACGCCGGCCACCGCCAGCGAACCGAGGAAGGTCGGGCGGGTGCCGAAGCGCTGCACGGCGCGGCCGGCCAGCGGGGTGGTGAAGATCGACGGCAGGAAGACGAAATAGACGAAGCCGAGCGACATCGCGCTGACCGCCAGCGGCGGTCGCGCCAGCACGAAGTTCACATAGGTGAAGATGCCGAGGAAGGCGAACAGGATCAGAAAGCCGATCCCGAAGCTCACGCGCAGCGACGGGTTGCGAAGGTGCTCGGCCCAGATCGACGCTGGCGAACGCCTTTCGCTGGACATGGCCATCGGCTTCGTGCGGCCGAGCGTGAAGAAGACCAGGACGGCGCCAGCGAGGTTCAGCGCCGCGAAGACGTAGAAGTTGCCGGCAATGCCGAGCGTGTCGGCGGCTGCCGCCGACAGCAGCCGTCCGAACAGGTTGCTCGCCACGTTGCCGGTGATGTAGGCGGCAAAGGCGCCGGCGGCGTCGGCGGCGCTGCACTGCTCGGCGAGGTACGACAGCGTCAGCGTGAACGCCGCCGACATGAAGACGCCCTGCGCGATGCGCAGCGCGGTGAAAGTCGCGAGGTCGATATCGGATTCGCCTCCTGATGACCCGTAATACATGCCGCCATATGTGCCGCGGTTGCAAGCCGACCTCTGCCGCGCCATTCGCGCACGACTGAGCAAATCGGTCTGTTCCACTTCAATCACCACAAGTTCCACATCATCGAAGAACTGCTTGTCAAGTTGTGCGATCGATTCCCAGGCGCTGCGGCGAAGGCGGTAGATCTGATCGATGGATTCGGGCGTGGGCCCCTTGG
>JBFGOX010000205.1:0-5715 GCA_041565015.1 Burkholderiaceae bacterium | reverse complement strand
GGCATCGCCGGCGTGCCGACCTGGCCGATGAAAATGGCGAACGACTCGTGCCGCTGCGGGATCTCGACCATGAAGGTCCAGGCCATGTTGCCTTCGGCCATGTCCGGCCGGCCCGGCCACTTCAGGCTGGCCAGCGCCGGCTGCGGCGTCGAGGTCAGCTGCACGCGGCGGTCGGCATCGTCCTTCAGGTCCTGCGGCTCGGCCGCGGCCGCGTCCTTGCGCACTTCGAGCACGGAGCCGATGACGTTGTTCGGCCGGTAGGTCGTGATCCCCTTCAGCCCTTCCTTCCAGGCGGCGAAGTACAGCTGCTTGAAGTTGTCGAATGGATAGTCTTCGGGCACGTTCACCGTCTTGCTGACGGCCGCGTCGACGTATGGCTGCACCGCGGCGATCATCCGCATGTGGTCGATCGCGTTCATCTCCAGCGCGTGCACGAACGCCGGCGGCAGCTGGTCGGTGTTGCCGCCCATGCGCTTGAAGAGCCGATACGCGTAGTCCTCGACCACGTATTCCTGCTTGCTGCCGTCGGGCATGCGCTTCTTGCGGATATACGTCCACGAGAAGGTCGGCTCGATGCCGCCCGAGGCGTTGCTGGCGAAGGCCAGCGAGATGGTCCCGGTCGGCGCGATCGACAACAGGTGCGAGTTGCGAAGGCCCTGCATGCGGATCTTCTTCTGCAGCGGCTCGGGCAGCCGGCTTGCGCAATGCGGCGCGGCGAGCAGCTTGTCGGCGTCGAACAGCGGAAAACGGCCTTTCTCCAGTGCCAGGTCGCTCGAGGCGTCGTAGGCGGCATCGCGCATCTTGCGCGCGATATCGCTGGCCATCGCCCGCGCCGACTCGCTATCATAGCGCAGGCCGAGCATCGTCAGCGTATTGCCCAGCCCGGTGAAACCCAGCCCGACGCGCCGCTTGTTGGCGGCCTCCTTCTGCTGCTCGGGCAGCGGCCACAGCGTGGCATCAAGCACGTTGTCGAGCGCGCGGATCGCCACTTTCACGACCGACTGGAAGCGCGCGAAATCGAACGACGCATGCTCGCCGAACGGATCGATGACGAAGCGGGTGAGATTGACCGAGCCAAGGCAGCAGCAACCGTAGGGCGGCAGCGGCTGCTCGCCGCACGGGTTGGTGGCCGCGATCGTCTCGCAGTACGAAAGATTGTTGTCCTGGTTGACGCGGTCGATGAACACGACGCCGGGCTCGGCGTGGTTGTAGGTCGACTGCATGATCTGGTCGAACAGTTCGCGCGCGCGCAGCTTGCGATAGACCCAGCTGCCGTCATCGCGCAGGTAGGCGCCGTCGACGTCGAACGGCTTTTCCCTGTGCCACAACTCGACTTCACCGTTGCTTTCCACCGCCTGCATGAACGCGTCGCTGACCGCCACGCTCATGTTGAAGTTCGACAGCGAGCCATCGCGCTTGGCGTGGATGAAGTCCTCGATGTCGGGATGGTCGCAGCGCATCATGCCCATCTGTGCGCCGCGCCGGCTGCCCGCCGATTCGAGCGTCTCGCAGCTCTTGTCGAACACGCGCATGTACGACAGCGGTCCGCTGGCGCGCGAATGCGTGCCGGCGACGAAGGCGCCCTTCGGACGGATGTTCGAAAAGTCGTAGCCGACACCGCCGCCGCGGCGCATCGTCTCGGCCGCCTGCGCCAGCGCGCCGTAGATCGAGGGCAGGCCGTTGCGCGTCGTGGTGATCGCGTCGCCGACCGGCTGCACGAAGCAGTTGATCAGCGTGGCCGCGATCTCGGTGCCGGCTGCGGAGTTGACGCGACCGCCCGGAATGAAACCGTCGACCATCGCCTCGAAGAACCGCTTCTCCCATTCCGTTCTCAAGGCCGGCGCTTCGATCGCCGCCAGGCCGCGTGCGACTCGCCGCCGCACGTCGTCGGCCGACTGCTCGCCGCTTTTTGCGTATTTCTCCAGCAGAACGTCGATCGAGATCGGCTGTTCGTCGAGCAGTTGCTGGGCGGGTTCGAGTTTCATGCAGGTGTCTCCGGTCGGACGGATGCAGACGATTTTTTTGTGCGGGAAGACAGTATAGGCATGCAGGCGCGCATTGGAACTGCCCGCTTGCGATGTTTCTTTTCTCGGCCGCAAATACGCCGCATGTAGTGCTTATTGCGCGAAACATCACAACATCTTGTATTGACGTTCGGGCAACGGCGGGCACGCGCGGCGCTTCGTATACTGCTGGCCGCCTTCGGGAGACGTTGGATGAACCTGCAGCAGTTCCGCTTTCTGCGCGAAGCCGCGCGGCACAAATTCAACATCACGCTGGCGGCACGCGCGCTGCACACGTCCCAGCCCGGCATCAGCAAGGCGATCATCGAGTTGGAAAGCGAACTCGGCGTGCCGATCCTCGCCCGCCAGGGCAAGCGCATCCTCGGCGTGACCCCGCCCGGCCAGCAGGTCCTCGACGCAGCCGAGCGGATCATGCGGGAAGTCGACGACCTGAAGAAAATGGCGCGCGATTATGTCGGCGCGCCGTCGGGAACGCTGCGCGTGGCCACGACGCACACGCAGGCTCGCTACGTGCTGCCGCCGATCGTGCAGCAGTTCGCGCAGCGTTTTCCGCAGGTGCGACTGAAGCTGCTGCAGGCCGACCCACCGACGATTGTCTCGATGGTGACCAACGGGCAGGCCGATATCGGCCTGGCCACAGAATCGCTGGGCGAGGCGGCGGCGCTGGCGTCGATTCCCGTTTACGAGTGGCATCACGTCGCGATGGTGCCGCCGGGCCATCCGCTGGCCAAGCTGCAGAAGATGCCCGGCAAGCTTTCCCTGAAGGATCTGGCGCGACATCCGATCGTCACCTACGAGATGCACTTTTCCGGACGCAGCCGCATCGACGCGGCGTTTGCGGCAGCCGGCATCGAGCCGTCGATCGTGCTCGAGGCGATCGACGCCGACGTGATCAAGACATACGTGGCCACCGGCATGGGGGTGGGAATCGTCGCCGGGGTGGCCGCCGATCCGCGCACCGAGTCGCTGATCGTTCTGCCCTGCGGCCATTTGTTCGGCGGCAACACGACGCGGCTGGCGGTCAAACGCGGCGCCTATCTACGTGGATTCGTGTATTCGTTCATCGAGCTGCTGGCGCCGGGCTGGGACAAGCGCCGGCTCGAGCAGACCTTCGCCGAAACGCGCGAGGAGGTTGCGAGTTGAAGCCACCGGTCTAGACTCGGACCGAATTCCGGCTTCCCTTCACGTCCCCTCGGGTTCGATGAGTCCGCCGCGAAACGCCGGCAGCGCTGTTACCGCAGCCCACCATGGGCTGCGCCGATCCTCCTGCCGCGAGAACGGGCAGCGGCGTCCATCGCTGACGGAGCCAGGACGATGAAGGTGGCGATCGTCGGCGCCGGTGCCGTCGGTGGCGTGATCGGCGCGCGGCTCGCGGCGCGCGGTCACGACGTGGGCCTGCTCGCGCGTGGTGCGCATCTGGAAGCGATCCGCCGCAACGGGCTGACGTTCGTCGATCACATCGACGGCGTTCGCAGTATCCACCGGCTTCAGGCAAGTGATGCGCCGGAGGACTTCGGCGCGCAGGATCTGGTCGTCATTGCGCTGAAAGCGCACGCGATCGGCCCGCTGCTGCCGCGCCTGCGCGCTCTGGTGGCCGCGCACACGGTCGTCGTGCCAGCGATCAACGGGCTGCCTTGGTGGTACTTCTTCCGCGAACCGGGTCCGCACGCGGGCCGGCGACTGCACTCGCTCGACCCGGACGACAACATGTTCGCCGCGCTCGATTGCAGCCATATCCTTGGCTGCGTGGTGCACATCGCGGCGGAAGTGCGCGCGCCCGGCGAGGTGCACCACACCAGCGGGCGGCGGCTGATCCTCGGCGAGCCGGACCACTCGATGAGCCAGCGCCTCGAGCACACCTGCGGGCTGCTGGAGCAGGCGGGATTCGAGGCGTTGCGTTCGGTCAGCATCCGTCTTGACGTGTGGGTCAAGCTGCTGGGCAACATGTCATTCAATCCCGTGGCAGCACTGACCGGCTACCTGATGAATCAGATCTGCGACGATGAGGACGTCCTCGATGTGATCCGCGCGATGATGCACGAAGGCATGGCAGTCTCCGCGCACTATGGCTATCGCATGCCCATGACGCCGGATCAGCGAATCGACCTTGCGCGGCAGCTTGGCGCGGCCAAGATCTCGATGCTGCAGGACATCGAGCGCCGGCGGCCGCTCGAGCTGACGCCAGTGGTCGGCAGCGTGATCGAGCTGGCCGAACTGGCGCACCTGCCGGTGCCGACGATCCGCATGGTCCATGCACTGGCGCAGGCGCGCGCGCGCTCGCTCGGGCTCGCCTGACCGCGTGCGAGATGCAAGGCCATGCCTGACGACGCCGTCAACACCGTTCCGGTTCGCCTGAACGCCGCGGTCACGGACGGCCAGTACGAGCTGCCCGTCTATCCGTTCGTGGAGCCGGCCGAACTGCGCGGCAGCCTCGGCCGCCATCCGGTGGCGATCGTCGGTGCGGGGCTGACGGGACTGACGCTCGCCTGCGACCTGGCCCAGCGCGGCATACCCGCGGTCGTGCTCGACGAGGACGACACCGTCGGCGTTCGCGGCGCCTCCAGCCGCGGCATCTGTTACGCGCAGAAGACGCTGGAAATCTTCGAGCGGCTGGGCATCTATGCGCGGATGCTCGAAAAAGGCATCCAGTGGTCGGTCGGCCGCACCTTCGCTGGCGACGACGAGGTCTACTCGTTCGACCTGAAGACGCAGCGCACGCACGACGCCTCCGAGCAGCCGGCATTCATCAATCTGCAGCAGTTCTATGTCGAATGGTTCCTCGTCGACCGGCTGTACGAGTTGTCGACAGTCGAGCTGCGCTGGCGCAATCGCGTCGTCGGCGTCGAGCCGCACGACGACGAAGTCCTCGTCGACGTCGAGACCCCCAGTGGCCGTTATCGTCTGGCGGCATCGTGGGTGGTGGATTGCACCGGCAGCCACAGCCCGTTTCGTGACTGGGTCGGTGTCGGCGTGCTGAGCAATCGCGCGCTCGATCGCTGGTGCATTTCGGATGTGCGCTTCCGTCGCCAGCCGCCGGCCGAGCGCTGGACCTGGATCGAGGCGCCGTTCAACGAAGGACGCGCCGTCTGGCAGCACCTGATGGGCGACGGCGTGTGGCGACTCGACTATCAGATGCCGGCAGACGCGGATCCCGACGAGGTCAGCCGTCCCCAGGTCGTCGCCGACCGCCTGCGCCGGCAGTTCGGTCCCGACGTCGAATACGAACTGGTGTGGGTCGGACCCTACGCGTACCGCAGCGAGTGTCTGCAATGCTTCCGCCGCGGCCGCGTGCTGTTCGCGGGTGACGCGGCGCACGTGATGAGCCCGTTCGGCGCGCGCGGCGGCAACAGCGGCGTGCAGGACGCCGACAACCTGGGCTGGAAACTGGCGCTCGTGCTGACCGGCGCTGCGCCGGAGCGGCTGCTCGACAGTTACGACGACGAGCGGCGCAGCGCCGCGCACGAGAACATCCGCATCACGCGGCGAACCACGCGCTTCCTGTCGCCGCCAGACGAGAACGAAAAGCTGTGGCGGCAGGCGGTGCTCGGGCTGGCGCGCGAATTCGCCTTCGCGCGCGCGTTCGTCGATACCGGCCGGCTGTCGACGCCGACGCTGTACCCGGCCTCACCGCTGAACGCGGGCACCGGCGGCGGACGCCCGCTGCAGAACGTCGCGCTGCTGCTGCCCGATG
>JBFGOX010000204.1:0-5723 GCA_041565015.1 Burkholderiaceae bacterium | reverse complement strand
GCGGTAGGACTTGTAGCGCCGGCCCTGGATGATCACGAGTTCGCCCGGCGACTCGTCGAGGCCGGCGAAGAGCGAGCCCATCATCACGCTGCTGGCGCCGGCGGCAAGCGCCTTGGCGATGTCGCCGCTCATGCGCACCCCGCCGTCGGCGATGACGGGCACGCCCTCGGGCTCGGCGACGCGCACGGCGTTCATGACGGCGGAGATCTGCGGCACGCCGACGCCGGTCACGACGCGGGTCGTGCAGATCGAGCCGGGTCCGATGCCGACCTTCACCGCATCGGCGCCAGCTTCGAGCAGCGCCCTGGCCGCCTCGGCGGTGGCGATGTTGCCGCCGATCACGTCGACCTGCGGAAAGTTCTTCTTCACCCAGTGCACGCGATCGAGCACGCCCTGGCTGTGGCCGTGCGCGGTGTCGACCACCAGCACGTCCACACCGGCCTTCACCAGCAGTTCGGCGCGTTGCTCCGAGTCGGTGCCAGTGGAGATCGCCGCGCCGACCCGCAGTTTGCCGTGCTCGTCCTTGGCCGCCAGCGGATGCTCGGTCGCCTTGTTGATGTCCTTGACGGTGACCAGGCCGCGCAGTTCGTAGTCGCCGTTGACCACCAGCACGCGCTCAAGCCGATGCTTGTGCAGCAGTGCCTTGGCTTCCTCGAGGCTGGCGCCGTCGCGCACCGTGACCAGTTTCTCGCCCGGCGTCATCACCTCGGAAACCGGCGCGTCGAGCCGTTCCTCGAAGCGCAGGTCGCGGTTGGTGATGATGCCCACCACCCGCTTGCCCTTCACCACCGGCAGCCCGGAGATGCCATGCTCGCGCTGCAGGGCGATCGCCTCGCCGACGCGCATGTCGGGCGGAATGGTGATCGGGTCGCGCAGCACGCCGGCCTCGAAGCGCTTGACCTTCAGCACTTCGGCCGCCTGGCGTTCCGGTGACAGGTTCTTGTGCATGATGCCGATGCCGCCTTCCTGGGCCAGCGCGATAGCGAGCCTGGATTCGGTCACCGTGTCCATCGCCGCCGCCACCAGCGGCAGGTTCAGGGTGATGTTGCGGGTCAGGCGGGTCGAGAGCTGGGTCTCGCGGGGCAGGACGGCCGAATAGGCCGGAAGGAGGAGAACGTCATCGAAGGTCAGCGCTTTTTCGCTCAACCGCATGGCAAATCCTCATGACGCAAAAGTGGAGTATACGCAGGCACCTCACGCGGCCTCGTCAGCGACCGTCGTGGAACAGGCGCGTTCCCGACGGTCGGGGCGAAGCCGGGCCCAAACGCAGTAGTCCGCTCAGGCGAACGGCCCGTCATTGCCGCCGGCGTCGCCGTCCGCGAAAATCAGCAAACCCTCAAGGAGCACGACCGATGCCCATCACGCCCCAACGTCTGCTGCTGCTCGGCGCCGCGCTTGTCTTCGCGCTCGGCGCCGCACCTGCTTCGGCGCAGTGGGCCTGGCGCGATGCCAGCGGCAAGATGGTCTTTTCCGACCAGGCACCGCCGAAGTCGGTGCCGGAACGCGACGTCGTCCGCCGCCCCGAAGCGCCCTCGGGTCCCCGCTACGACGCCGCCGCCGCGCCCCAGGCCGAAGCGGGCAGCGAGTCGAAGGGCGGCGAGTCGAAACCGGCCGCCGAGGCGCCCAAGTCACCCGCGAAGGCAGCCGCACCGAAGACGATCGTCGAGCGCGAGATCGAATCGCGCCGACGACAGCAGCAGCTTGCCGAAGCGCAGAAAAAAGCCGACGACGAGGAAAAGCGCAAGGCACAACTGGCAGAGAACTGCGAGCGCCTGCGCAGCTATCAGCGCGCGCTCGCCGATGGCCTGCGGCTGGCGCGCGTGAACGCCGCCGGCGAACGCGAAGTGCTCGATGACGCTGCGCGCGCCGCGGAGACCGAGCGCACCCAGGCGCAGATCGAGCAATATTGCCGCTGAAAGCGTGGTGGTTCAGCCGCTCGGTGGCTGGGCCGATTTACGCCGCCGCCGGATCGCCGCCCTGATGCGGCGCGCTTCCTTCGGGTCGAGCGTCAGCGGCCGGTAGATCTCGACCCGATCGCCGTCGTGCAGCGGGTCGGTCGGTTCCCGCAGGCGGCTATAGACGCCGACCTCGAGCTTCGCGGTGCGCAGTTCGGCAACCGACTCGCGAACACCGCTCGCTTCGATCGCCTCGCCGATAGTCGCGGGCGAACGCAGCACCAAGTCCCGCTCGAACGTCAGGCCCGGCCTCAGGTAGACCACGCGCACATGCAATTCGACCGGCTCAGCGCGGCTCAAACAGGGTCTCGGCACGACGGGTGAAGGAATCGACCAGCGATCCGGCGATGCCCTCGAAAACCGGGGCAACTGCGCGACCGAGCAGACCTGGCGCAAACTCGTAGTGCAGCAGCAGGTGAACCTTGCACGCATCGTCGCGCAGCGGCCGGAATTCCCACCGCCCGGACAGGCGGCGAAACGGCCCATCGACGAGTCGCATGCCGATGCTTTCGTGAGGACGATGCTCGTTGCGTGTCGTAAAACTGCTTCGAACCCCACGGTAGTGAATCTCGATCGTCGCCTCGAGCACGCCGTCGCCGCGCGGACGGACGTGCGTGGCCTCGCACCAAGGCAGGAAATCCGGATAGTCCTTGACGGCCGCGACCAGCGCGTACATCTGCTCGGCGCTGTAGGGAACGAGGACGCTGCGTTCGACACGATGCATGGTTGATAAGATGAAATCATAGCGGCGATGCCGCCGCCTTCATTCATCGCACTGAAACCAGCTTGTCCATCGTCCAGAACAAGAAGGCCTTCTTCGACTACACGATCGAGGAACGCTTCGAGGCCGGCCTCGTGCTCGAAGGCTGGGAAGTCAAATCGATCCGCGCCGGCCAGGTGCAGCTGAAGGAGGCGTACGTGATCGTGCGCAGCGGCGAGATCTTTCTGCTCAACGCCCACATCACGCCGTTGAAGACGGCCTCGACGCACGTGAACCCTGAGCCGACGCGCACGCGCAAGCTGCTGCTGCGTGCCGAAGAGATCCGCAAGCTGATCGGCAAGGTCGAACGCGCCGGCTACACGCTGGTGCCGCTCGATCTGCATTTCACGAAAGGCCGGATCAAGCTGGCGATCGGCCTGGCCAAAGGCAAGCGGCAGTTTGACAAGCGCGCGACGGAAAAGGACAAGGACTGGAAGCGCGAGCAGCAGCGGCTGCTGAAGACGAACCGCCGCCGCTAAACACGCGCGCTTGCGGCGGAGGCTGACTTCGTGCAGCGAAGTCAAGCTGCGCAGCGGCGGCCGCAGCCACAAGCGGACGGCTGAATCAGACCAGGACTGGAAACGGCAGCAAAGCCGCCTCATCAAACAGCGAAGCCGCTGACCGCTCGCTTTCGGCGAACGCTCACCGGCGCAGCCGGTCAAGCGAGCGCAGCGGGCGGCCGCAGCCGCGAGCGCGCCACGGACAAGGAGAAAGACTGCAAACGCGAGCAGCAGCGGCTGCTGAAGACGGCGCCTGGCCGTTGGCGGCGCGCTCGCGGCGCAGGCTGACTTCACGCAGCGAGCTCAAGCCGCGGCAGCGGCGGCCGTGGCCCAAAACGGGCGGCGGAATCCGACCAGGACTGGAGGCGGCAATAAGGCCGCCTGAGGAAGCAACGCCCGCACCGTCGGGCGCGGCTCGTCGCTCGATTTCGCGTCGGCGCGACCCTGCCCTCGACCTGCACGGCCGCGTCCGCGAGGCTGAGGAACGTTTGACAGTCCGGATTAGCGCCGCTTACCGTAAATGCCGATTCGGCCGACGGCGCCGTAGGCGGATGCGGGAGGGACGATGAAGAAGCCTGGACGAAGGGCCGCGCGGCTGGTCGCGCTGTGCATGCTTGGCTGGCTGCTGTTCAACTACCCGGTCCTGGCGCTGTTCAATCGCCCCGGCACTTTTCTCGGCGTGCCCGTGCTTTACGCCTGGATCTTCGGCGCCTGGATGGTGCTGATTGTGCTGATGGCACGCGCGGTCGAACGCGACGACTAGCCGCCACGCGCGATGCTGCAGGGCTGGGTCATCGTCGTTGCCTCCTTCGCCTATCTCGGGCTGCTGTTCGCCATCGCCTATTACGCCGACCAGCGCGCCGACAGTGGCCGCCCGGTCATCGCCAGCCCCTACATCTACAGCCTGTCGCTGGCCGTCTACGCGACCGCCTGGACCTTTTACGGCAGTGTCGGCCGCGCTGCCGGCGATGGCGTCGGCTTCCTGCCGATCTACATCGGACCGACGCTGATGATCGCGTTGTGGTGGATCGTGATGCGCAAGATCCTGCGCATCTCGAAACAGAACCGCATCACGTCGCTGGCCGACTTCGTCGCCTCGCGCTACGGCAAGAGCGCGCTGCTGGGCGGCGTGGTCACGATCATCGCGATCATCGGCATCGTGCCGTACATCTCGCTGCAACTGAAGGCGATCTCCAACAGTTTCACGATCCTGGTTCAGTATCCGGACATCATCATGCCGGCCAAGCTCGGCGCGGCGCCGCTGCTGCAGGACACGGCGCTGTGGGTGGCGCTGATCCTGGCATTGTTCACGATCGCCTTCGGCACCCGCCACCTCGATGCCGCCGAACACCATCCGGGCATGGTTGCCGCGATCGCCTTCGAGTCGCTGGTCAAGCTGCTGGCTTTCGTCGCCGTTGGCGTGTTCGTGACCTGGGGCATCTACGACGGCTTCGGCGACGTGTTCGCACGCGCGGCGGCGGTGCCCAAGATCGCCCAGCTGCTGACGCCGCTCGAGGGCGTGGCCGGCGGCTACGCGAGCTGGGTCTGGCTGACCATCTTGTCGATGATGGCGATCATGTTCCTGCCGCGCCAGTTCCAGGTGACGGTGATCGAGAACATCGACGAAAGCCATCTGAAGAAAGCGATCTGGGTGTTTCCGCTGTACATGCTGGCGATCAACATCTTCGTGCTGCCGATCGCCTTCGGCGGCCGTCTGCATTTTCCGGGCGGTGACGTCGATGCCGACACCTTCGTGCTGACGCTGCCGATGGCCGAACGCCAGGAACTGCTGGCGCTGCTGGTGTTCATCGGCGGCCTGTCGGCCGCGACCGGCATGGTGATCGTCGAGACGATCGCGCTGTCGACGATGGCCTGCAACGACCTGCTGATGCCGATCCTGCTGCGTCTGCGCCGACTGCGACTGGCCGAGCGGCCCGATCTGACCGGCCTGTTGCTCGGCATCCGCCGTAGCGCGATCGTGCTCGTGCTGCTGCTGGGGTATCTGTACTTTCGCCTGGCCGGCGAAGCGTATGCGCTGGTATCGATCGGGTTGATCTCTTTCGCCGCCGTCGCGCAGTTTGCGCCGGCCATACTCGGCGGCATTTTCTGGAAAGGGGCTACACGACGCGGCGCGCTGGCCGGTCTGCTCGCCGGCTTCACGGTGTGGCTCTATACCTTGCTGCTGCCGGCACTTGCGCGTTCACGCTGGCTGCCGCTCTCGTTTCTCGAAGTCGGCCCGTTCGGCATCGAACTGCTGAAGCCGCTGGCCCTGTTCGGCCTTTCAGGCCTGGACCAGATCACCCACGCGATGATCTGGAGCATGATGGCGAACATCGGCCTTTATGTCGCCGTCTCGCTGGCCGGGACGCAATCGGCCGTCGAGCGTCGCCAGGCCAGCGTCTTCGTCGACGTTTTCCGCCACGAGGCGGGCGGCGCGCACTTCTGGCGCGGCACTGCCTCGGCGCGCGACCTGTACCAGGTGCTGGCGCGCTTCATCGGTGCGGCGGC
>JBFGOX010000203.1:0-5724 GCA_041565015.1 Burkholderiaceae bacterium | reverse complement strand
TCAAGGTCGTGCAGATCGTCCATCTGATCGTGCATCTTGCCCATCAGCTCCCAGTTCTTCGTGCGCAGATCGCCCTCGATCTTCGTCAGCTGGCTGCGCTGCTCGTCGGTCAGATCAAGGCGGTCGATGCCGCCAAGCTCAGCACCGCCCATCATTCCCGGGCCCATGCCGTAGCCGGCGGAACCACCCATCATTCCCGGGCCCATGCCGTAGCCGGCGGAACCACCCATCATTCCCGGGCCCATGCCGTAGCCGCCGTAGCCGCCCATCATTCCGGGGCCCATGTGATAGCCGCGGTCGTTCCCGGGGCCGTAGCCCTGGCTGTAGCCGCCCATCATCCCGCCGAAGCCATGCACCGGCTGAAAGTTGCCGTGCGCGTACGCCGTCAGTCCAACCAGGCTCAAAGCGGTCGCCGCAGCGATTGTCGTGAGTTTCCAGTTCATGATCATTCCTTTCTAGAGTGGTCGCCGTCCGTGCGGCAACCGGTTGATTCCGAGTCTTCGCTTGCCGATCAGGTGCGCGTGATTGGGCTCACGCACAGACCCATGCACGTCGCCGCGGGTGCGGCGCGGCATGACTCAGGCGCTGCGGGTCGGCGGGGGGGAGGGGACGTCGAGCACGATCGAGACGAACGAGGCGTGCTTTTCCGTCGGAGCCGCGTAGACGGCCGGGAACGAGTGACTCGTGGCTGGTGCGACTGCGATCGTCGCCATGCCGAGATGCGGGCAGGCATGATCATCGACGATGCCATGCGCCCCGCCGTGCGAAACGCCGGCGCACTCGCATCCCGAGGCATCGACGAGCGTTCCGCCGGGATGTCCCTGGTGCGCAGCGAGCGCCGCGCTCTGTTGGCACCCGCGGGCGCCCATCCCGGTGATCGGGACGATCGCTCCCATCGCTGACTGCAGCGGAATCAGGATCGCGAACAGGATCGCCAGGAAGCGTTTCATGGCACTCACCTTATACCCCTAAGGGTGTGCAAACTTGATCCGGCGCAAAGCGGCGGGCATCGCAGCGGCGCGTTTGTGTAACTTTGTTTTGCTTCCCGTCATCGCGGTTTTCTCAGGATGCGCAAAAACCTTGAGCGCCAGGATCCTTGTGGGGCCGGATCGTCCGCGGGTCAGTTTTTGTATCGCCGAGAGGCAAGCGGCCGTCGCAGCGCCGCTTGCAGCGCCGGCCAGTGCCGGCGTACCGCGGCGTCGCCGGCCTGAATGACCGCCGGGATGCCGCCTTCGTCGCGCAGCGTCTGGTGCACATCGAGCCGAATCGCATAGTCGGCACGCCTGATCTGCTCGTCGATCAGGCGATTGACCATGATGTGGAACATCTGGAACGCCACGCCGGAGATGCCGGAAATCGGCTCCTCGTAAGGCCGGTAGGCGACGTCGACGGCGATGGTGAAATCGGCGCCGAGCGCGCGGGCCGCGTCGACCGGCACCGGCGCCGACAGCGCGCCGTCGATGAGCCGTTTGCCATCGATGCTCACCGGTTCATAACGGATCGGCACGCTGGCCGACGCGGCCACGGCACGGCCGGCCGGGCCGCGGTCGAGCACGACGGGTCTGCCGTTGTCCAGATCGGTGGCCAGTGCGGCAAAGCGGATCGGCAGCGCTTCGATGTTCCGCTTGCGGGTGTGCAGGTCGATCAGTTCGCGCAAGCCGTCGAGCTTGCCCAGGCCGAGGACCGGCATGCGCAGGCCGCTGGCCTCGTGCCAGCTGTTGTCCATGGCGATCGTTTCGATCGCCTTCGCATTCAGGCCGGCGGCCCACAGCACGCCGGCAATGGCGCCGACGCTGGTCCCGGTGATCACTGCCGGCTTCAGTCCCAGATCGTCGAAGGCGCGGATCGCACCGATATGCGCGTAACCGTGCAGCGACCCGCTGCCGAAGCACACGCCGATGGCAGGCGCGCCCTTCGCAGCGCTGCTCTCGCCGCCGCGAACGAGCGGCGGAAGCAGGCCGAGGCCCGCCGCGGCAAGAAGGAGCTGTCGCCTTTTGCTCAAAACAGCGTCCTCAACGAAACGGTCGACGCGACTGCGCGCACTGGTTGCGCTTTCCTCGATCTTCACTCTCCGGCGACCAATGCTGCGACCGGCGCGACGGCTGCCGGACGTCGCAGCCTTCGTTGCATCACCAGCGCATAGATCGCTGGGATCACGGCCAGCGTCAGCACGGTCGACGAGACCATGCCGCCGACCATCGGTGCGGCGATGCGGCGCATGACCTCAGAACCTGCGCCGGTGCTCCACATGATCGGCAGCAGGCCGGCCATAATCGCCACCACCGTCATCATCTTCGGCCGCACGCGCTCGGCTGCGCCTTCCATCACCGCTTCGTACAGGTCAGCCACGGTCGGCGCGCGTCCTTCCTTGGCGCGCTTTTCCTGCAGCTCGCGCCAGGCCTGGTCGAGATAAATCAGCATCACCACGCCGGTCTCCGCGGCCACGCCGGCGAGCGCGATGAAGCCGACGGCCACCGCCACGCTCATGTTGTAGCCGAGCCACCACATCAGCCAGACGCCGCCGACCAATGCGAACGGCACCGAGAGCATGACGATCAGCGTTTCGGTTACGCGGCGGAAGTTCAGGTACAGCAGCACGAAGATCACCAGCAGCGTCAGCGGCACCACGAGCTTGAGCTTTTCGATCGCCCGCTGCATGTACTCGAACTGGCCGCTCCAGGTTGCGTAGTAGCCGGGCGGGAAGGTCACCTGCTCGCGCACGGCGCGCTGCGCATCGGCGACATAGCCGCCGATGTCGCGACCGCGGATGTCGACGTAGACGTACGCGGCGAGCAGCGCATTCTCGGTGCGGATTGCCGGCGCGCCTTGCGCGACTTCGATCTTCGCCAACTGGCCGAGCGGAATCATCGAGCTGCGACCCATCTCGCCCATCACCGGCACCAGTACTTCGCGGGCGATGCGGTCGGGGTCGCCGCGCAGTTCGCGCGGATAGCGCACGATGACGCCGAAGCGCTCGCGGCCTTCGACGGTCGTCGTCACCATCTCGCCGCCCAGCGCGGTGCCGATCACGTCCTGCAGCGCGCCGACGCCAAGGCCGTAACGTGCCAGTGCGGCGCGGTCCGGATCGATGTTCAGATAGAAACCGCCGGTCACCCGCTCGGCAAAGGCACTGGTCGTGCCCGGCACCTTGCGAACCGCCGTCTCGACCTCGCGCGCGACGCGTTCGAGTTCGACCAGATCCTTGCCGAAGACCTTGACCCCGATCGGCGTGCGGATCCCGGTGGACAGCATGTCGATGCGCGCCTTGATCGGCATCGTCCACGAGTTGGCGATGCCGGGAAACTGCAGCGCCGCGTCCATCTCGGCGATAAGCGCGTCGATCGTCAGGCCCGGCCGCCACTCGGACTCCGGCTTCAGGTTGATCACCGTCTCGAACATCTCCAGCGGCGCCGGATCGGTCGCCGTGTTGGCGCGCCCTGCCTTGCCGAAGACCGATTCGACTTCGGGAAAGCTCTTGATGATCTTGTTCTGCGTCTGCAGCAGTTCGGCCGCCTTGGTCACCGACATGCCGGGCAGTCCCGAGGGCATGTAGAACAGCGTGCCTTCGTTGAGCGTCGGCATGAACTCTGTGCCGAGCTTGGCTGCCGGAATCGCCGTGCCGAGCAACGCGACGACCGCGAGCAGGATCGTCACCACCTTGAAGCGCAGCACGCCGCGGATCACCGGTTTGTAGATCCAGATCATGAAGCGGTTCAGCGGGTTTTTCGCCTCCGGCAGGATGCGACCGCGGATGAACAGCATCATCAGTACCGGCACCAGGGTCACCGACAGCAAGGCGGCGCCGGCCATCGCGAAGGTCTTGGTGTAGGCCAGCGGCGCGAAGAGGCGCCCCTCCTGCGCCTCGAGCGTGAACACCGGCAGGAAGCTGACGGTGATGATCAGCAGCGAGAAAAACAACGCGGGGCCGACCTCCTTGCAGGCTTTGACCATCGCGTTGGCGCGCGCATCGAAGTTTTTCGCTCGTTCGCCGAGACGCTCCAGGTGCTTGTGCGCGTTCTCGATCATCACGATCGCCGCGTCGATCATTGCGCCGATGGCGATCGCGATGCCGCCCAGGCTCATGATGTTCGACGGGATGCCGAGCAGTTTCATGCAGATGAAGGCGATCAGCACACCGACCGGCAGCATCAGGATCGCCACCAGCGCGCTTCTGACATGCAGCAGGAAGACGATGCACACGGCGGCGACGATCAGCGCCTCTTCGATCAGCGTATTGGTCAGCGTCTTGATCGCGCGATGGATCAGCTCCGAGCGGTCGTACACCGGCACGATCGACACGCCTTCCGGCAAACCGCTGGCGACCTCGGCAATGCGCGCCTTGAGGTTATCGATGACGTGCAGCGCGTTGGCGCCGTAACGCGCCATCGCGATGCCGGAGACGACCTCGCCGTCGCCGTTCAGCTCCGTGAGGCCGCGCCTCTCGTCGGGTCCGAGTTCGACGCGCGCGATGTCGCGGATCAGCACCGGCGTGCCGCGATCGGCGGCGACGACCAGGTTTTCGATGTCCTGCGCACCGCGCAAATAGCCGCGGCCGCGCACCATGTACTCGGTCTCAGCCATCTCGACCACGCGGCCGCCGACGTCGCGGTTCGACTCGCTGATCGCATTGGCCACCTGCATCAGACCGATGCCGAAAGCGCGCAGCTTCACCGGGTCGACGGTGACCTGGTACTGCTGCACGAAGCCGCCGATCGAGGCGACCTCGGCCACGCCCTGCGCTTTCGTGAGCTGGTAGCGCAAATACCAGTCCTGCAGCGTACGCAGCTGCGCTAGGCTCATGTCCTTGGCCAGCACCGCGTACTGATAGACCCAGCCGACACCGGTGGCATCGGGACCGAGCTGCGGCGTCACGCCGCGCGGCATGCGGCCGGCGGCCGAGTTCAGGTACTCGAGCACGCGCGAGCGCGCCCAGTAGATGTCGGTGCCGTCGTCGAAGATCACGTAAATGAAGCTGGCGCCGAAGAACGAAAAGCCGCGCACGACCTTCGACTTCGGCACCGCCAGCATCGCGGAGGACAGCGGGTAGGTGATCTGGTCTTCGACCACCTGCGGCGCCTGACCCGGGTACTCGGTGTAGATGATCACCTGCACGTCGGATAGATCGGGCAGCGCATCGAGCGGCGTGCGGACGAGCGCGACGACGCCGGCGATCGTCACGAACAGCGTGGCCAGCAGCACCAGGAAGCGGTTGCGCGCCGACCATTCGATCAGTCGATTGAGCATCGCCGACCCCTAAGGTTTTTTCGAGTCGGTCTTGACCGACGCAGCTTTGCCGCGTTCGAGCGAGACGATCACCCATTCGCCGGGCTGCCGCTCGACGAATTCGAAGGTAATCGCCGCGCCCGCTTGCAGGCCCTTCAGCAGGGTGTTGTGGCTGACGGCGAACTCCATCGTCATCGACGGCCACTTCAGGCTGGCGATCGGCCCATGTGCGATCGAAAGCACGTTCGCGGCGGCATCAATCTCCTGCACGGTGCCGGTGGCGCGGTGGCTGACCTTCGCTGTCGCCGGCGTCGTATTCAGCCCGCTCAGCGCCGCCTTCAGGTTGCTTTCCGAGTCGATCAGGAAGTTGGCCGAAACGACGACGTTCTCGCCTTCGCGCACGCCGTCGAGCACCTCCACGTATTCCTGTCCGCGCGCGCCGAGCTTGACCACGCGCGACTCGAAACGCCCTTCGCCTGTCTGCACCAGTACGACACGGCG
>JBFGOX010000202.1:0-5728 GCA_041565015.1 Burkholderiaceae bacterium | reverse complement strand
TGGTTGCGCTGATCGCCGATTCGCGCGCGGCGGCCGAACAGGCGGCGGCGATGGTGATGATCGATTTCGAACCGCTCGATGCGGTCGCCTCGCTGCCGGCGGCGCTGGCCGATGGCGCGCCGCAGTTGTGGCCGGATGCGCCGGGCAACGTCGCCGCCGTTTCGAAGTTCGGCGACGCCGCCGCCTGCGACGAGGCGTTTTCGCGCGCCCGTCACGTCACCAAGCTCTCGCTGCTCAACCAGCGGCTGGCGCCGGTGACGATCGAGCCGCGCGGCGCGCGAGCGACATTCGACAAGGCAGGCAACCGGCTGACCGTGCAGGCGAGTTCGCAGAACCCCTCGGGCATGCAGAAGTCGCTCGCCGCGATCCTCGGACTGAAGGACGAACAGGTCCGCATCACCGTCGGCGACGTCGGCGGCGGCTTCGGCATGAAGACGCTGCTGCATCCCGAGGACGTCGTCTGCGCCTACGCCGCGCGCAAGTTCGGCCGGCCGGTGCGCTGGCGCGCCACGCGCATCGAAGACTTCCAGGCCGGCAGCCATGGCCGCGACCAGGCGACCGAAGCCGAACTGGCGCTCGACGCCGCAGGCCGCATCCTCGGCCTGCGCGTGCGCATCACCGGCAACATCGGTGCCTACGGTCACGGCCCGGCGGCGATCATCCACACGATGGTCGGGCCGAAGGTGATCACCGGCGTTTATCACGTGCCGGCGCTCGACTTGCGCGCGCGCGCCGTGATCACGCACACGAATCTCGTCGGCGCCTATCGCGGCGCCGGCCGGCCGGAGGCGATCTTCCTGATCGAGCGCCTGATGGACCGTGCCGCCGCCGAGCTGAAGCTCGACCCGGCCGAACTGCGCCGGCGCAACCTGATCCAACCGTCGGCGATGCCGTATCGCACGCCGATGGGCGAGACCTTCGACAGCGGCAACTTCCCGCACATGCTCGATCGCGTGCTGACGACCGCCGACTGGGACGGCTACGAGGCGCGGCGGCGAGAATCGACGGCGAACGGAAAGCTGCGCGGCCGCGCCGTGTCGACCTTCCTCGAATGGACCGGCGTGGTGCACGAGGAATCGATTCGCCTGCAGGTCGAGGCAGACGGCCGCGTGCGCGTGTTCACGGCGATGCAGGCGATGGGCCAGGGCATAGAAACCAGCTACCTGCAGATCCTCGCCGAGCGGCTTCAGATCGACGCCGGGCGCATCGAGATCGTGCAGGGCGACAGCGATGTGGCTGCCGGCATCGGCAGCATGGGCAGCCGGTCGCTTTATATCGGCGGCTCGGCCATGCTCACCGCGTCGGACCAGGTGATCGACGAGGGCCGAAAGCTCGCCGCCGATGCACTCGAAGCGCCGGCCGCCGACATCGCGTATTCGGCCGGGCGGTTCACCGTGGCCGGCACCGACCTCGGCATTGATCTGTCCGCGCTGGCTGCCAAACAGCCCGAGCGGCGCATCGCGATTTCCACCTTGCAGAAGGTCGGCGGGCCGTCGTGGCCGAACGGCTGCCATGTGTGCGAGGTCGAGATCGACCCGGACACCGGGGCCACCGAGATCGTCCGCTACACGACCGTCGACGACGTCGGCCGCGTGATCAATCCGCTGATCGTCGCCGGGCAGGTGCATGGTGGCATCGCGCAGGCGGTCGGCCAGGCGTTGTACGAGCAGGTCGTCTACGACGAAACAGGCCAGCTGCTGACCGGCTCGTTCATGGACTACGCGCTGCCGCGCGCCGAGGACCTGCCCAATTTCGACACGCACACCGACGAATCCTCCCCGTGCAAGATCAATCCGCTCGGCGCCAAGGGCGTGGGCGAGCTTGGCACCGTGGGCGCCACGCCGACGGTGATCAACGCGGTGCTCGATGCACTGCGCCCACTCGGCGTGACCGATATCGCGATGCCGGCAACCGCCGAGCGCGTGTGGCAGGCGATAAGGCAGGCCCGGGCGACTCGAGGCTGAGCGCTGATCCGGCACTTGCGGCAGTGCGCGGATCGGCTAGCTGAGCCGTCGAGATGCCGCCGCGCGGCCCGCTCGGCTTTCTGCTCTTCTGGATCGCCGCACTCGCCGCGGGAACGGCGTTCGTGTTCGTGGTTCTGGGCGGCGGCTACGGCTGGCTCGCCCTTGCCGCGATACCCGTACTCGTGCTGTTGATCGGCATCTTCCGCGCTCGGCGCAAACCTTGAGTTCGACGGCTGAGGCCGGTCCGCGTGCCCCGATGCACGCCGCTGGATCTGGCCTCGCGCCCGCTCAGTTGCCGGCAGACCTCCAGGCGCCATCGCGGCGATGTGGCTGGCTTCGCGACCAGGCGAGCAGCCTGTGAAAGTCGCCGTTGAAGTGGCGCTTGAGCAGCACGTCGTAGCCGATGGAGCACATCGCCGTCTCGTCGCCATCCAGTTCGCCGCGCAATGCGGCGCTCGAGCAGCCGAGATAGAACTGCTTGGCCTGCGAACCGGAGAATCTTTCGATGCGGGCACGCAGCGGGTCGCGCACGCGCGCGACCTCCGCCGGCGGCGTCGAGCTGGTTTGCATGCGTGCGGCCTCGTGTGCCGCGAACGCCGGACGCGTGCCATGCGCTCCGGCGACCACAACGCCGCTGATGCCGACGATCAGCGCCAGCGCAACTGCGGTCGTCACCGCCGTCGGACGATCGCGATAGGGTGTCTCGAGGATCATCTTGGCCTCCGGTCAAGCGGTGGTGGACTCTTTGTCGCAGCATTTCGAGCAACCGCGCTGCGCTGGCCGGGGCGCGGCCGGCACGATGGGTTCCTGTTGATGCGACCCATCGCGGGCTCGCTGGGCGAAAGCCCTCCGGCCACGCCAACCGACTGCACAGGGCGCAGTGTTTCAGTCGCCCGACGCCAGGTCGCCCTCCAGCGTGAAGCGCCGTTCCTTCGGATTGAATTGCACCGTGCCGATGCCCCGCAGGCCCTTGAGCTTCCCGGTTCCGCCCGCGGTCTCCCAGATGCCATTGGCCACGAAGCGCGGCTTGCCGTCCGGACCCGGGACGGGGACGGCGCGGAACTGGTACTTGAGGTAAGCGACGTCGCCGTCGGCCGTGGTGAAGACCAGATAACCGTTGGCGTCGGCACCCGCCGCCGGGTTCACGTCATGCATTCCCCACTCGAGCATCGTCGAACCGGCGAGTGGTCCGCTTCCGGAAGCCATGCCAACGCGCTGTGCCGCGACCAGAAATCGTTTGCTGCCATCGGCGAACTCCAGTTTGGAATCTGCCTTCGGCGTGATGACGGCCTCGATCTTCATCGGTGCCGCCAGCGCTACGCTACTGGCGAGGACGCTCAGGACCGACGCCGCTGCCAAGCGGGAAAACAATCGTGTCTTTCTGCAGGCATTCATTTGAGTTTCCTTTCCGTAACGGTGCGGCACGCGGTGCATCGGTCTGCCCGGCTCACCGTGACCACAGAGGTTTGTAGAAGATCTCTCCGAGCAGCGGCGGATCAGAAAGCCGGATGCCTGATCGATCGCCTTTGCATCGGAGCATTCACGGTAGGCCGCGGCGATGATTCGGTGGTGCGCGCACCGACGGATGAGGAAGATCGCGGCATGGCCGCGGTCAAATCGGGAACGGGCAGGCGCTCGAACGAAGGTCGTTCGACGGTCGGCTGGGATGCGCGGTCAGCCGCTCCGCGGCCGACGGAATCCGTCAGGCGCGGGGTCTCTGAGCAACGTCGGCGGAGGAGTCGGCGGCTGCGGACGATCGATGGCACAGGCAGCGCGGCGGTCAGCCGGTGCCGGTGCTCGGCTTCCAGCCGTCGCCCTTCAGTTCGATGATGTAGATGCGGGTGCCGGAGCCGCCGATGTTCTCGACCGAGTGCGTTTCCGCCCGCGAGAAGAAAACGTAGCCCGGCGGGATATCTCGCAGCGCGGTCTGCCCGTCCGCATTCGTGATCCTGACCTTTGCTTCCGTCAGCGTGACGGCGACGCGGTCGGGGTGGTAATGCATCCCCTGTCCGCACACACCGAGACCCGGTCCGCTCCTGTACTCGAGCACGCGCACGCGGTCGTTCTCGAGCACGACACGGAATGACCGCGGGTCGGAAGTCACGGGATCCTGCGCGAGCGCCTCGCGCGTGACGCCAAGCGCGGCGAGCATCGCCAGGATTTCACGGCGCGTCTTGCGGGTTTCCGGTTTCATGGAATGTCTCCCGTGATTTGTCGCCAGAAAAACATCTGCCGCGGCCGTCCGCATCACATCTGCTGGAACAGGTGATGGTAGGCCTCGCTGACCGGCAATTTCTCAGGCCGCTGCTTCAGCCGCAATGCGAGGTTGCCCCGGTCGTCGCGGATCACGCTGTCGATGGCGTGCACGTTGACGACGGTGGAGCGATGCACCTGCCAGAACATGGACGGATCGAGCTCGGCCACGAGGTTCTTGATCGTCTTCTTGATCAGCGCTTCGGCCTCCGCCGTCACCACCAGCGTGTATTTCTGGTCCGACTTGAAGTAAAGAATTTCCTCGACGGTGATCAGGCGCACGGCCGCACCGCGCGAGGCGTTGATCCACTGCAGATAACGCGGCGGCCCCGGCGTGCGCTCGACCAGGTCTCGCAGCGCCTGGCGCAGGTCGGCCGGTGGCTGCTGCAGGCGCGCCTTCAGGCGCTGGATCGTCGCAGCCAGCCGGGCCGCCGTCGGCGGCTTCAGCACATAGTCCATCGCTCCGGCCTCGAACGCTTCGAGCGCATGCTCGTCGTACGACGTGATGAACGCCACGTGGCAGCGACCGGCGATCTGGCGTGCGACCTCGATGCCCGTGAGCAGCGGCATCTTGATGTCGAGAAACGCCACGTCGGGCTGGTATGCTTCGATCGCGTTCAGCGCCGCGACGCCGTCGCCGACGCGCGCCACGATTTCGAGTTGTGGCCACAAGACCTGCAGCAGGTCGGCGAGTTCGTCGGCGAGCAACGGTTCGTCCTCGGCGAGGACCGCCGTGGGAGTGGTCGCCGCGGAATCGGATTTCACGGCCGCTTCAGGCGAGTTCATAAGGCACCTCCACGATGACGTTGACGGCATCGGCCGTGCGCTCGATTTCCAGCGTCCCCGACGACCCGTACAGCTCGATCAGCAGCGACCGAACGCGTGCGACCGACGCGTCCGACGGCGCGGCGCCGAGCGCCAGGGCCACGCGACAGCCGTCAGCGGCTCGCGCAGCCGTGAGCCGGCACGGACCGGCACTGCTGTTGACAACTGTCTCCAGCAGCGGCAACAGCACACCGGGCGGGAAGCGGGCGTGCAACGTGTCGGGCGAAACAGCGGTCGTCATGTCGAACCCGGCGACAGCAGCAAGCGCGTGCATCCTGACGAAGGCGCGGGCAAGCTCGACCTCGCGCAGCAGGCTCGACGATGCGGTTCGCAGGCGCGGCAGCGCCGCCCGCAGGAAGTCGATCAGTTCGTCGAGGAAATGCTCAGCTCGCGCCGCATCGCGTTCGTACAGGCGGCGGGCGGTATCGAGCAACCCGAACAGCAGATGCGGATCGATTCGCGCCTGCACCTCCTGCAGGCGCGCCTGCGCGGTGCGACGGCGAGCGTGCCGCTGCGCCGCCTGGGCGGCGGCGAGGCGCGCGGTGGCCTGTTGATGCTCGCGGCTGCGGCGCAGGTGCGCAAAATAGAGCAGCACCATAATGAGCGAAACCGTGAACCCGTGCAGGTGCATTGTCAGAGCGCTATCGACGAGGCTTTGCTCGATCAGGATTGCGGCGCGCCCCGCC
>JBFGOX010000201.1:0-5750 GCA_041565015.1 Burkholderiaceae bacterium | reverse complement strand
TAGGTCAGACCCATGAACGCCAGCGTGATGCCGACGATCGAGCCGTGGTAGTGCGCCGGAATGCGCACGTCCGAGCCCTTGATCAGGAAACCGATCAGCCCGCCGGCCGAGAACAGCAGCACCGAAGCCCACAGCGCGTTGTGACAGGCGGCCACTTCGGCCGATCTGGCCGCGCGCTGCGTTCGGTTCGCGCGCGCGAGTCCGATCAGCACCGCCCCGGCGATTGGCACGATCGCCAGTCCGCCGCCGAAGCGCATCTGCCACGTGAACAGTTTCTGGTGCTCGACCGAGGCCACGTCGAAGGCCAGGTAGATCAGCGGCGTGATGAACACGGCGGCGAGGCCGATGCCGAACAGCACGACGACCACGCGCGGACTCAACGGCACCCGTGCACCGCACAGGTTTGCCAGCCACAGCCAGGCAACCATCATCACCAGGCTCCAGCAGAACTGGATCACGTGCCCGGGACCCCAGAACAGCAGTTCGTAGTAGGTCTTCGAGTCGAGCGCAGTCGACACCGCCAGCCACGAGCCACCAAGCGCCAGCAGCGCCATCGCCGCGGCCACCGCCGCCGTGTTCAGCCCGAAGCGCAGCGCGCCTTCGGGATCGAGCGACAAGCCCACTTTCTGCGGCACCGCCAGCGCACGCAGCGCTGCCAGCCCGAATGCCGCACCTAACATCAGCAGCCCCCACAGGAACAACCCGCTGTCGACGACAGGCACGTAGTTGGCCATCACCGGCGGACCCGGATTCACGAACGGCGCGGCAGCCATCGCCGCAGTGCCGAGCAATGCGAGCCCCCAGGCGGTCCAGGCCATGGCCAGCCAGCGTTCGCTGCCGGCCGCGCTCCACAGCACGCCGGTGAAGGCCGCGAACCACACCAGCACCGACAGATCGACGTGCACGACCAGCGCGACGTGAAAGAAATCCACGCTTGGAAGCCAAGACTGCAAGAATGGCGCGCGCGCGGCGACCAGCAGGATCGAGAACACACCGCTGGCGAGCAGCGCCGCGATCGCCAGCCACAACCAGGCGGCGGCGAGATGCCGGCGTTCGCCGGCGGCGATCTGCAGCTCGAACCGCGCCACCTCGGACGTGGCCGGCCGCTGCAACGGCCAGGCGAGGACGCGAATCGCTGACGTCATTGCGGGCACCGGTTTCATCGGATCAGCAGCCCTCCCTGCGCAAGGTTGAAATCGATCAGCACGATCTGCCCGGGTTTCACGTCGACCGCGGCGCTGCGCTCGTACGCGTAGTCGCTGCGCCGCGCATCGTCGTTCAGCTGCACGCGCAGCGTGTGTGCGCCCGCGCTGATCGCCAGCCGCCGATAGCCGGCCGACGCGCCGTCTTTCCGCAGGCCGGCGGGCGGAAACGATTCGTCGATCACGATGCGGCCATCGAGTTCGACCCGCACCGCCACCGGCGAGCGCTCGCGCGGGCAATCGAGCGGCGCGCGCATCTGCGGCGACATCTTCGCCAGTTCTTCCGGCGTACGCTTTCGGCATTCGCCTTTCGGCTTGCCCGGATGCAGCAGCGACAGCCGCAGCAGCGCTTCGTCTTCGTCCAGCAGGCGAAACGACGGCGACGTCGAGCAATAGCCGACGAAAAGCGCAAACGCGCCGTACAGCAGCGCCTGGCCGATCCAGCGCAGCGGTTGCAGCGAACCGCCGCCGGCGGGGCGACCCGTCATGCCGGGGCGGTCCGGCGGCGTCGGCTCAGCCATGGGCAACCTCAAGGCCGGCCCGCCGCCGCTCGAGCAGCATTCGCGATACCGCGCTGCGCAGCGCCGCTTCCTCGCCGGCACCAGCGCTGACGCAGCGTGCGAAGCCGCGCACATGCTCGCGCAGGTACGGCTCGCGCCGGCCTTGCAGCCGCTCGCGCGTGAAGCGGGCCCCGAAGCGGTAGGCGCAGCCGTGGTCGCCGCAGTCGGCCACCAGCATCGCGGCCGCGCCTTCCTGCTGCGCGTACTGCACGAACGCCGGCGGCAGCGCGGCACTGCAGGGCAGCGACAGCGCGATGACGCCGCCCGCGCCGTTCGCTGCCAGCGCATCGACGCGCGCCCCGTGATCGCAGCCGATCACGACCAGCGGCGCGCCGCCCGGCATTCGCGCCAGTCCGGCGCGGAAGCGCTCGCGCAATTGATCGAGCGGCCGCTGCGGCAGGTCGATGCCGGTCACCAGTTCGGCCACCGAACGCATCGGCGATGACGACGGACATGCGCCAACGCAGATGCCACAGGCGGCGCACTGCTCGCCGATCACCTGCGCCATTTCGCGGTGGCGCCGATCGGGATGGCGAACCATTTCCACCGCGCCGTAAGGGCAGTCGTCGAAGCAGCGGCGGCAGCCGTTGCAGTTGGCCGGATCGACGCGCGCCGGCTGTATCGGCGCAGCGCGCCTTTCGCCCAGCCGCCCCGCCCACGGCAGCGCGGCCACCAGCAACGTCAGCGCGAGGATCACGCTCCATGCCAGCGCCGGCGATGTCGCCTGCATCAGCGGCAGCACGCCGTAGACCAGCCAGTCGACCGGTACCGGATCGGGAACACGCGAGAAGTTCGCCGCCTGCGTCGCCAGCGCCGGCGCGATCAGGGCCAGCACCAGCAGCGCGGCCGCAAAGCTCGCGCCGACGCGCCGGGCCGGATTCGTGACCGGACGCACGAGCCGAGCCAGGTGCACCCAGACACCGAGCAGCACCAGCAATGCGACGCCGATGTGCAGGAACACCAGCAGCGAGAACAGCCGATCGGAGATCGCCTCCTCGGTGACGAAGTTGCGCATCATCGTCGCGCCCACGCCGGGAACGGCACCGAGCCATTCGCCGAGGCCTGCGGCCACGTACTGCGCGCGCGTGTCGGCCACCAGCCAGTAACCGACCATGCCGCAGGCCACCGCCAGCCAGATCAGCGGCACGCCGGTCAGCCACGAGAACCAGCGAAAACCGCGATGGCGACCCTTGCCCCATTCGTACGCCAGGTGCAGCAACATCAACGCTAGGAAAGAAAACGACGCGTAATGGTGCAGGCTGCGCACGACGCCGTTGAACGGATGTGCCTCGAGCGACTGCACCGAGCGCAGGGCACCGGCAGCGGCGGTGTCGAAGTAGATGTACAGGTACGCGCCGCTGCCCACCGCCAGCCAGAAGCTGAGCATTGCCAGCGCGCCCAGCTGGCGCAGCGGATTGGCTGCCGCGCCGCAGAGCCGGTCGAGGGCGCGATCGGCCGCGCGCAGCAGGCGCGCCGCGACGTGCCGCGGATCGGGGTCGATCGGAGCCAGCGAGGCAGGCGGACCGGCGACTTGCATCTCGTCATGATCAGGAGCCCCAGCGCGGCGAGCCTTGATGTTCGCTAAATCGGCCGGCGCGATCGCGGCACGCTTGTCGGAACGCAAGACTCGAAGCGCAGTTCGATGCCAAGCACCGCCCGTGACTTCGCGTCGATGGCTCCGAATCGCGCAATCGATGTCGCCTTGCCGGTGAATTCATGCGCCGGCAGGACGCGCGAGCGAGCCGTAGACTCGGTGTCCATGGCTTGCAGACATCGAACCGCTTCGATCCCGGGCCGTCCGCTGCGCGGTCGTGTGCACGGAACGCTGGCGCACCTGGTCGTCGTCGTGCTGTTGACCGCGCTGACCGCCTGCGGCGGCAGTTCGTCCGACGACAGCCCGGCGCCACCTGCAATGCCGGAGCCCACCGGCCTCGGTCGGCTCGAGGCCGCGGAGCGGCTCGAGAACGTTGCGGTCGCTTCGATCAACGAGGCCCTGCGCGCCGCGGCAGCGCGGGCGCCACCGGTCACGCCGCTGTACGACGTTGCGAACTACCGGCTGTCGTACCTGACGCTCGACGGCGAAGGCAGGGAAATCGTTGCCTCCGGACTCATCAGCGTCCCGCTGAAGATGGCCGGCGCGAAAAGCCCGCTGCT
Organism: Burkholderiaceae bacterium; assembly: GCA_041565015.1. Lineage (GTDB taxonomy): Bacteria > Pseudomonadota > Gammaproteobacteria > Burkholderiales > Burkholderiaceae_F > JADJWR01. Next base: position 1,834 of record JBFGOX010000201.1, on the reverse strand, counting down.
CAGCCTGCAGCACGGCACGATCTACCGCGACGAGGAGGCGCCGAGCAACCACGCGACCGCTGACGAGCCTGCGGTCATTCTCGCCTCGCTGGGCTTCATCGTCGTCGCGCCCGACTACGTCGGCTACGGCGCCAGCAAGGGCGCTCCGCACCCGTACCTGCGGGCGGCGCCGTCGGCATCGGCGGTCATCGATCTGTTGACCGCGGCCAGGACCTGGCGGCGGCGCGAGGGCGTTGTCGGCAACGGGCAGCTCTTCATGGCCGGTTATTCCGAAGGCGGCTACGTCACCGTCGCGGCGCATCGCGCGTTGCAGGCCTCGGCCAGCACGCATCTCGCCGAGCTCGTCGCCGTGGTGCCCGGCGGCGGCCCGTACCACGTCGGCGTCACGCTCGACGAGTTGCTGAGCCGGCTGCGTGACGACAATCCCGTCCTCGGCGCGCTGATCAGCCCGGGCCTGCTGCGGCGCCTGGGTTCCGCGGAGCGGCGCGAGGTACGCGATGAACTGCTCAAGCGGCTGTTGCCCGAAGATTCGGACGTCGTCTTCGACACCCGCGTGCTCGACCATTACCTCGCCGACGACGAAGCCGCGATCGAACGCGACAGCAACGTCCACGACTGGGCGCCCGAGGCACCATTGCGGCTGTTCCACGGACCCGACGATCAGACGGTCCCTTATCCGGCCGCGGCGCGGACGCTGCAGGCGATGCGCTCACGCGGCGCGGGCGACGTCAGCCTGACCGATTGCAGCGCGGAGCCCTCGGGCCACCGCGACTGCGTTCCACCCTATCTCGCTTTCCTGCTCGGAGAGCTGGCCGCCCGCACGCGCGATCTGTAGCCGCGCTTTTCCGGCATCGCCGGCTCATGCCGAGCGCGCATCATCGCGCGGCCGGCGCAACTGCCGCAGCAGGAACCACGCGAGCGCGCCGAGCGTGGTCAGGCCGGCGAAGATCTCGACGAACAACGAGTAGTTCAGCTTGTACTTGCCGCTGGCCGGGTCGTAGACGGTGCAGTACAGCTTCACCTTCAGCCAGATGTTCTCCAGCGTCACCTCGCGCCGCGCCTGCCCGGAGAGCAGTTCCTTCAGCGGGCCGATGAACATCGGCAGTTCGAACGCATCGCCGTAGACCTGGCGGTAGATGACGCCGTCGGTATCGACGATCGTGGCCTGGATCAGGTGGTCGAAGCCGGCCGCCGTCGGCTTGACCGTCAGGCCGAACTCGGCGAGCAGCGCCTCGACATCGGCCGGCCGCGGCGCCAGGAACGTCCAGTTCTCCAGATCGATGCTTTGCTGGCGGGCGAACGCGGCGAGCGCCTCCGGCGTGTCGAACGGCTGGTTGAAGCCGATCGACACCACGCGAAAGCGGCGCGGACCAAGCGCATCACGCGCTGCGCTGACCGCCCGGCGCAGGAACTGCGTGGTCGCCGGGCACACCTGGAAGCAGCCGGTGTAGATGAAGCTCACCACCAGCGGCTGGCCGCGGAAGTCGGCGACGCGAACCGACTGGCCGGCGTGATCGGTGAAGCGCCAGTCGCTGACGCTGCGACCGATCGCCGCCTGGCTGAATCGAACCGCCCGCTCGAGTTCTTCCGCCTGGTTTGCGCCAGCGGCGGGCGGCAGCAGCGCCGCGCCGGCGGCGAGCACGGCGATCGTTCGAATCAGCAGTCGCGCAAGCGGCCGCAACGGGGCGTAGTCGATCATCGAACAGCGCTGCCGCGTCAAGCGATCGCCGCCTCGATCAGCACCCCGAGCAGCAGCAGCGACAACTGTAGCAGCGACGCATGAAAGCAGCGGCGGGCCTTGGCGCGCGACGGCTCGCGCTCCACCCCTCCGGCG
>JBFGOX010000200.1:0-5793 GCA_041565015.1 Burkholderiaceae bacterium | reverse complement strand
CGCTGCATCAGCTGGTCGTGCTGGGCGCGCGCGAGCACGAGGGCCGCTACAGCTTCGACGTGTACGACCCGACCCGGGGCGACACGCGCACGCTGACCAGCGAGCAGTTGCTGCGTTACTCGGACGGCGTGAATGTCGACCCGCAGGGGCGGCCGATCGAAGGCGCGCTGCGCTTCGTGCAGGTGCCCGAGGACCTGCCGATGCGACCGTGGACGCCGGCACCGCCGCCGGTGCGCAGTCGCGCCGAGGCGGCCGCGCGCGAACTGATCGTCACGCAGGAACCGCACAAGCTCGCCGCGCTCCATGGCATCGATCGTCTCGACGATGCCGGCTTGCGCCATCAGCTGACGATGCTGCTGCGTGGCGAGCGCAATCTCGACCGGCTCGCTTACCTCGAGGATGCGGTGCGCGGCGGCAAGGACACGGCCCGTCATGCGGTCCGGCAACTCAGCGATCCGCAGTTCGCACCGGACGGGCGGACGGCGGCCGATCCGGCGCTGGTGCGCCTGCGCGGCGCCTCGACGCCGGCGCAGTTCGACGCCGCGCTGGTGGCCGATTTCTCGAGCTATCGCAGACTCGATCCACAGTCGCGCAGCGCGGTCGCCGACCTGTTCGCAGCGAACGACGCACCTGCGAGCCGGCGCGCGCTGATCGAGCTGCTGCCGACGCTGGCCGAGCTGCCGCAGACCGCGCGCGAGCAGGCGATCGACCGGCTGAACAGCATGATGCCTGGTGACCTCGTGCGGACGGCAGAGAGGCACCGCAACCTGGAGCCGCCGAGCTGGCGCCTCGCTCCGGCCGAAGACGTCGCGCGCTACGTCAAGCAGGTCTTCGGAGGCACGCCGATTGCGCCAGTTGCGCAGATTGCGCCGGCTGGCAGCGGCTCATCGAGCAATCAGCGGGTCAGCTACCTGCACGACGAGGCATTCATCTATTCGGGTCGCGAGATCCGCATCGTCGACACGTCGGAGGGACCGCAGGCGTTCTATCGCCGCACCGGCCTTGGCGGTCAGTCGCCGTTCGGGGCCCAGCGCGGCGATTGGGTGCCTTTTGAAGGCTTCGCCGCTGGCCAGTTGGTCAAGACACGTTCGGCGCGCGACTTCGATCCGTCGACCCCGTTGACGCTTCATCGGTGGGGATCCGAGGAGGCCAGACAGATCGGCGAGTGGATCGCGGCCAACGACGTGCCGCGCAAGGTCGACGTCGGCGAGGAGTGGGCGCGCGTCCAGAAGGTGCTCGAACGCGCTGGCGTCAATGTCGCGTTCCGGCTGTTCACCGATGAACAGCACTGACGCCCAGCGATTGCGGGGGATTGGTCGGGTAGCCGCGAGCCTAGTGCGAGGACGCCGCGCCTGGGTCTTGCGCAGCTAGGCTGCCGGCTACCGGCGGCGGACTCGTCAGTGACGTCGTGCGCCTGTAGGGGCCGCAGAAGCAGCAAGGGCCGCAGTCGCGGCCCTTGGTGCATTCAGCTCGACGAGATCACTTGGCGCGGTAGTCGTCGTGGCAGGCCTTGCAGGCTTGGCCGACGGTACCGAACTGCGCCTGTACGGCCTTGATGTCGCCGCCTTTGGCCGCTGCGGCAAGCTTGTTTACTTCGGCCTGCATCTTCTCGGTCAGGTCCTTGACCTTGGCCGTGTCGGTCCAGATCTCCGGCTTGGCCTTGGTCGTCGCCACCATGTCGGAACCCGGCGTGAACGCCTCGAACGGCAGTTTCGACAGCGTCTCGACGAGCGCCGCCGACGACTGGATCGCCTGGATGTTCGGGCTGCCCGCCTTCAGCTGGCCGTTGATGCGCGACATGTGGTTGCCCATCAGCGCAAACGCCGACTGGCGATATTTGACCGCGTCTTCGGGCTTGGCGAACTGGGCCGCGGCAGGCGCCGCAAGCACGGCAGAGACAGCCAGCAGGACGGGACGAAGCAGTGTCTTCATGAGCTCCTCAATGCATTGAACGAAAGGAAAACGGCAAAGTTGCCGGTCGGAAACCTATCAATGTCGGGCGAACACCGGTATCCGGGTAAATATTCCCTGCATCCCGAACTTCGGTGCCCGCTGGGGTTCAGCAGCGCCGCGCCAGTTCGGCAGCCTTGCCGATGTACGTTGCCGGCGTCAGCGCCAGCAACGCTGCCTTCGCGTCGTCGGGAACCGGCAAGCCGCGGATGAATGCCTGCAGTGCATCGCGTTCGATACCCTTGCCTCGCGTCAGTTCCTTCAGTTTCTCGTAGGCGTCGGGCACGCCGTAGCGTCGCATCACTGTCTGCACCGGCTCGGCCAGCACCTCCCAGGCCTCGTCGAGATCGGCCGCCAGCCGCTCGTGATTGACTTCGAGCTTGCCCAGCCCGCGCAGGCAGGCGTCGTAGGCGACAAGGCAGTAGCCGAAGGCCACGCCGAGAGTGCGCAGCACCGTCGAGTCCGTGAGATCGCGCTGCCAGCGCGACACCGGCAGCTTCTCGGCCAGGTGCCGCAGCAGCGCGTTGGCCAGCCCGAGGTTGCCCTCGGAGTTCTCGAAATCGATCGGGTTGACCTTGTGCGGCATCGTCGAGGAGCCGATCTCGCCTGCCTTCAGCTTCTGCCCGAAGTAGCCGAGCGCGATGTAGCCCCACAGGTCGCGGTCGAGATCGAGCAGCACGGTATTGGCGCGCGCCAGCGCGTCGAACAGCGCCGCCATTGCGTCATGCGGCTCGATCTGGATCGTGTGCGTGTTGAATTCGAGGCCGAGCGATTCGACGACGCCGCGCGCGAACGATTCCCAGTCGACCTGCGGGCAGGCGGCCAGATGCGCGTTGTAGTTGCCCACGGCGCCGTTCATCTTCGCCGTCAGCGTGACCCTCTCGATCGCCTCGATCGCCCGCGCCAGACGGATAGCGACGTTGGCGAACTCCTTGCCCACTGTGGTCGGCGAAGCGGCCTGCCCGTGCGTGCGCGACAGCATCGGCACCTCGGCATGCGCGTGCGCCTGCGCCCGCAATGACTCGTGGATCGTCCGCAGCCGCTGCAGCAGCAGCGCCCGCCCCTCGATGAGCATCAGCGCATGGGCGACGTTGTTGATGTCTTCCGAGGTGCAGGCAAAGTGGATGAACTGCGCCGCCGCGGCCAGCGCCGGCTCATCGGCGGTGCGGCGCCGGATCCAGTACTCGACCGCCTTCACGTCGTGGTTGGTGATGCGCTCGGTTTCCTTGATCGCGGCGCAGTCGGCCAGCGAGAATTCGCGCACCAGCGCCTGCAGGCGATCGACCGTCGCGGGCGCCAGCGCCGGCAGTTCGGACAGACCGAGATTCGACATCGCAAGCAGCCACTCGACCTCGACGCGCACGCGCGCGCGCATGAAGGCGTACTCGGAAAACACGCCACGCAGCGGCGACGTGGCGGCGCCGTAGCGCCCGTCGAGCGGCGACAGCGCGGTCAGCGCAGACAGATCAAGCGAGTCGGACACGGGAGGAACGGGCTCGCAGCGCGACGTGGATACGACACTGCGCTCGCCGCAATCGGCAGGAAAACGGAAAAAAAGTCTAGCATCGCGCCTGCCGTGTCCGCCTGAAAGAGACACGACTCGTTGCCGCCGCAGTTTGCCTTGCCTGCGTTGATATACTGAATTCGGACTCCACAATGCGAACTGTAAAGCCTGTGTCACACCGCTTGCGCCTCGTCGCTTCCCTGACCAGCCCATACGTTCGCAAAGTGCGCATCGTGATGGCCGAAAAGCGCATCGAGTGCCAGCTCGACATCGAGGACGTCTGGTCGCCGGAGTCAAAGATCCAGGAGTCCAATCCGCTCGGCAAGGTGCCGTGCCTGATCATGGAAGACGGCGGCGCGGTTTTCGACTCGCGCGTGATCGTCGAATACCTCGACACGATGACGCCGGTGGCCAAGCTGATTCCGCAGGCCGGTCGCGAGCGCGTCGAGGTGCGCACGTGGGAGGCGCTGGCCGACGGGCTGCTGGATGCGTCGATCCTGGCGCGTCTCGAGCAGACGCAGCGGCCGCCCGAGCAGCAGTCGCAGAAATGGATCGACCGCCAGATGGGCAAGGTCGATGCATCGCTCGAGGCGATGGCCAATGGCCTCGAAAACAAGAACTGGTGCCATAACAATGCGTACTCGCTGGCCGACATCGCGGTCGGCTGCGCGCTCGGCTACCTCGACTTGCGCTTCGCGCAGATCGACTGGCGCGGACGCTACCCGAGCCTCGAGAAGCTCTACACCAAGCTCGCCGCGCGACAAAGCTTCATCGATACCGCGCCGCCGAAGCAGTAGTCGGCGCGGCGGCGCTCAGCTGCCGACGACCAGTGCCGCCGCGGCAAGATCCTCCAGCGCGGTGCCGACCGATTTGAACAGCGTGATCTCTTTGGCCTGCGTGCGCCCGCGCACTTCGCCCCGCACCAGTTGCGCCAGTTCGGCCACGATCTGGCTGCGCGCGATCGCGCCGCTGGCCAGCGGCGTCAGCAGGTCGCCGGCCTCGGCCAGCGCCCCGGCGTAGGTATCCACGACGATACGGGCGCGGGCAACCGCCGCGTCGTCGGCTTCGCGCATCGCCGGCGTAAATCCGCCGACCAGATCCAGATGCGTGCCGGGCGCGAGCCAGGCACCGTGCACGATCGGCGCGGTTGCCGTCGTAGCGCAGCTGACGATCTGCGCCTCGCGCATCGCAAGCTCCAGATCGTCAGCGGTCTGCGCTGGCAGGCCCTGGTCGCGCAGCCACTGCGCAGCGGTCTGCGCCTGTGCCGGATCGCGCGCCCAGACGAATACGCGGCGAAGGTTCGGCCGCAGCGCGTAGTGCGCACAGGCGAGGTGCGGCGCCAGCTTGCCGGCGCCAATGAGCAACAGGTTCTGCGCATCGTCGCGGGCCAGATAACGGGCCGCCAAGGCAGATGCAGCCGCCGTGCGCCGCAGGGTCAGTGCCTCGCCGTCGAGCAGTGCGCGCGGCGCGCCCGTGGCGCGATCGAGCAGCACGTAGATCGCCTGCACCGTTCCGGCGCCGCGCGCGGCGTTGCCCGGCATGACCGTCACCAGCTTGACGCCGAGCGCCTCGCTGCTCCACGCCGGCATCAGCAGCAGCGTGTCGTCGTTCGACAGCTTGTGCACGTGCCGTACCGGGACGGTCGCGCCGGCAGCGAAAGCCTGCGCCAGCGCCTCGGCCAGGCGCGGGTAGTCGAGCGCGCCGTGCACTTCATCGGCTGCATAGAATCGAACCATGGGTAGCATTCTAGGAGTGCGCGCTTGAACCAACGGGTGGTGGTCATCGGCGGTGGCGTCATCGGCGCAGCAACCGCGTATTTTCTCGCCGCTCGCCACGGCGTTCACGCCACCGTGCTCGAGCGCGACCCGACTTACCGCCGCGCATCGAGCGCGCTGTCGGCCAGTTCGATCCGGCAGCAGTTCTCCACCGAGATCAACATCCGCCTGTCCCAGGAAAGCCTCGCCTTTTATCGCTGCATCGGCGACGAACTCACGGTCGATGGCGAGCGGCCCGACATCGGCCTGACGGAGCGCGGCTACCTGTTCCTCGCCACCGCCGCCGGCATCGAGACGCTGCGCGCCAACCATCGCGTGCAACGGACCTGCAACGTGCCGGTCAGCCTGCTCGACGCGAAGGCGCTGCATGAACGACTGCCCTGGCTGATGACCGACGACTTGGCTGCAGGCTCGATCGGCGAAAGCGGCGAAGGCTGGTTCGACGGCTACGCGGTGCTGACCGCGTTCCGCCGCAAGGCGATTTCGCTCGGCGCAGTCTTCGAGCAGGTCGACGTCGATCGGATCGAACGTTTCGGCGCGCGTGCGATCCGTGTGCTCAGCCGT
>JBFGOX010000199.1:0-5802 GCA_041565015.1 Burkholderiaceae bacterium | reverse complement strand
CGGCTCCGCGCGTGGCGGCTGCCGGCAGCCGGCGCGCCCCGGAACCGCGCTTCGCACAGGACCGCCGACGTCGAAACGCGGCGCGCAACCCTCATTTTCGTTCGCTTCGTTCGCGCTTCAGCGCGTCGCGCGCCGCTTTTTCTTCCAGTCCCGACAGACCGGCCCGGCGCTGCAGTTCGGCCAGAACCTGCTGCGGACCGAGTCCGTAGTGCGCCAGCATCACCAGGCAGTGGAACCAGAGGTCCGCCGTCTCGGCGACGAGGCGCTCATTGCCCGCGCCCGCGCCCACGTCCTTGGCAGCGAGCACCGTTTCGGTGGCCTCCTCGCCGATCTTCTTCAGGATCGCGTCCTCGCCGCGATCGAGCAGGCGCGCGACGTACGAGGCGTCCGGGTCGCCTCCCCGGCGCGATTCGATCACCGCCGCCAACCGACCGAGCACATCGTCCGTCATTTGCGATACATCAGTTCGGGATCCTTCAGGACCGGATCGACCGCCTGCCAGCGTCCATCGCACAGCAGGCGGTAAAAACAGCTCTCACGCCCGGTATGACAGGCGATCCCGCCCAGCTGTTCCACCTTGTACAGGACCACGTCGCCATCACAGTCGAGCCTGACTTCGAGCACCCGCTGCCGGTGGCCCGACTCTTCACCCTTGCGCCACAGCCGGCCGCGCGAGCGCGAAAAATACACGGCCTGTCCAGTGGCGATCGTCTCGGCTAGCGCCTCTCGGTCGGCCCAAGCCACCATCAGGACGCGGCCGCTCGTCGCGTCCTGCGCGATCACCGTCACCAGGGCACGGTCGTCATAGCGGACTTCGGCGAGCCAGTCCGTCGGGGGCTGCTCAGGCGAGCGCGCCGTCGCGTTCATGCATCCCTCATTGTGATGCCCTGCCCTGCAAGATAGGCTTTCGCCTCGCGCACCGAGTATTCGCCGTAATGGAAGATCGACGCGGCCAGCACCGCATCGGCGCGACCAATCGTGATGCCGTCGGCCAGGTGCTGCAGCGTGCCGACCCCGCCGGAGGCAATGACCGGCACGCCGACCGCGTCGGAAACGGCGCGCGTCAGCTCGAGGTCGAAACCGGCCTTGGTGCCGTCGCGGTCCATGCTGGTCAGCAGGATCTCACCGGCGCCCAGTTCGGTCACGCGGCGCGCCCAGTCGATGGCGTCCAGCCCGGTGGCCGTGCGTCCGCCATGCGTGAAAACCTCCCAGCCACTGGCCGCATCGGTGGCCTTGCGGCGGCGCGCATCGATTGCCACCACGATGCACTGGGCGCCGAAGCGAGCGCTGGCATCAGCCACCAGCTGCGGATTCTGCACGGCAGCCGTGTTGATCGAGATCTTGTCGGCACCGGCGTTCAGCAGCCGCCGTACATCGTCGACCTTGCGCACGCCGCCGCCGACCGTCAACGGGATGAACACGCATTCGGCCACCGCCTCGATCATGGTGAGCAGGATGTCGCGCGCATCGGACGAGGCCGTGATGTCGAGGAACGTGAGTTCGTCGGCGCCTTCGGCGTCGTAGCGGCGCGCGATCTCGACCGGATCGCCGGCATCGCGCAGCTGCACGAAGTTGACGCCCTTGACGACGCGCCCGGCCGTGACGTCCAGACAAGGGATGATTCGCTTGGCAAGCATGCCGCAAGTATGACGCGCGGGCGCCGCGGGGCCGCGCAGAGCCGCCGCGTCAGCCGGCGCTCAGCTCGTCGGCGCGGTCCTGCGCCGCCTGGAAATCGATCGCGCCTTCGTAAAGCGAGCGGCCGAGAATCGCGGCCTCGACGCCTTCGGCTTCGACTGCGCACAAACGCTCGATGTCGGCGATGCTCGAGACGCCGCCGCTGGCGATCACCGGGATCTTGACCGCACGGGCCAATTCGACGGTCGCCTCGATATTGACCCCTGTCATCATCCCGTCGCGGCCGATGTCCGTGTACAGGATGGCCTCGACGCCGTAGTCCTCGAACTTCTTCGCCAGGTCGATCACGTCGTGCCCGGTGAGCTTGCTCCAGCCGTCGGTGGCGACCTTGCCTTCGCGCGCATCGAGCGAGACGATCACATGGCCGCCGAAGGCGCTACAGGCGTCCTGAAGGAACCCAGGGCTCTTGACGGCGGCGGTGCCGATGACCACGAATCCCACCCCGTCATCGATATAGCGCTCGATCGTATCCAGGTCCCGGATGCCGCCGCCCAGCTGCACCGGAAAATCCTCGCCGACGGCCTTGATGATCCGCTTGATCACCTGCTCGTTGACCGGCCGGCCCGAGCGCGCGCCGTTGAGATCCACCAGATGCAGCCGGCGTGCGCCCTGCTCGACCCAGTGCAGTGCCATCGACACCGGGTCCTCGGAAAACACGGTGACATCGGACATGTCGCCCTGGCGCAAGCGGACGCACTTGCCATCCTTCAGGTCGATTGCGGGAATCAGCAGCATTGCAGGGTCGGCGCGGCGCCGAAGCAGCGTGGGGCGAAAAAGGAGAAGAGGGTCGTAGGAAGCAGCCGGCCGGCGACGATTCGCTCAGGGATTCCAGCGCGTAAAGTTCTCGTACAGCCTCAAACCTGCGGCGGCGCTTTTCTCGGGATGGAACTGCGTCGCAAAAATATTATCCCGCGCCACAACACAGGTAAAGCTGTGGCCGTAATCGGAGGTTCCCGCAATCAAGTTCGCATCGCGCGGCGCGACGTAGTAGCTGTGCACGAAATAGAACCAGCTGCCATCGGCGATGCCGTCCCAAAGCCGGTGCCTCGCCGCCTGCCGTACGCGATTCCAGCCCATATGCGGCACTTTCAGTCGCGCGCCGTCGGCGCCGCGCATGGCCTCGTCACGAAAGCGCACCACCTCGCCGGGAAACAGCCCGAGCCCCGGCGTATCGCCCTCCTCCGAGCGCTCGAACAGCATTTGCTCGCCGATGCAGATCGCCAATACGGGCTTGGTCCCGGCGGCCACGCGCACGGCTTCGTCGAGTCCAGACTCCCGCAGGTAGCGCATGCAGTCGGGCATCGCGCCCTGACCGGGAAAGACAATGCGGTCGGCGGCACGGATCTCGTTCGGGTCGGCGCTGATGCGCACAGTCGCCGCTGGCGCGACGTGCTCGAGCGCCTTGGCTACCGAGCGCAGGTTGCCCATGCCGTAGTCGACAATGGCAATCACTGCTTGTGTCCGCGCCGCTGCGCGGCGCCCGCGCACACGCAGTGGAGAAAGTTGGTGGGCCCGCTCGGAGCGGCCCGGCGCTCGCCCTGACGAAGAGGCATACGAATAGGATCCGCCTCAGAGCGAGCCCTTGGTCGAGGGCACGGCGCCGGCTGCGCGCGGGTCGAGTTCGACCGCCATGCGTAGCGCACGGGCGAAAGCCTTGAACACCGTCTCGCATTGATGGTGCGCGTTGTCGCCACGCAGGTTGTCCACGTGCAGCGTGACCAGCGCGTGGTTGACGAAGCCCTGGAAGAACTCGTGCGCCAGGTCGACATCGAAGCCGCCGATCATCGCCCGCGTGAACGGGACGTGCCATTCGAGCCCCGGCCGGCCGGACAGGTCGACAACGACGCGCGAAAGCGCCTCGTCGAGCGGCACGTAGGCATGGCCGTAGCGACGGATGCCCTTCTTGTCACCGACGGCGCGCGCAACGGCCTGGCCCAGTGTTATGCCGACGTCCTCGACCGTATGGTGGCCGTCGATGTGCAGGTCACCCTTGGCCTCGATCGTCAGGTCCAGCAGCCCGTGACGGGCGATCTGGTCGAGCATGTGATCGAAGAAGCCGATGCCGGTCGAAAGCTGCGCGCGACCGCTGCCGTCAAGATCGACGAGCACCCGAATCTGCGTCTCGGTGGTACTGCGGACAACTTCTGCGCTGCGCGAATTCATCGTGTTCCTACAAGCTGGCCTTCAGTGCGCCAATAAAAGCATCGTTCTCCATCGGCGTTCCAACCGTCACGCGCAGGCAACCGGCCAGCAGCGGATGCGCGTGCGTTCGATTCTTGATCAGTATGCCGCGCGACTTCAGCGCGGCAAACACCCGGTCGGCGCCATCGGACCCGCCGTCGACCCGAAACAGGATGAAGTTCGCCGACGACGGAAAAACCGTGACGCCGGCAAGTTCGCGCAAGGCGGTCTGCAACCGCTCGCGCTCGGCACGCAGGCACGCCGCCTGGTCGTCGAGGACGCCGCGATGGTCCAGCATGAATTCCGCCGTGGCCAGCGTCAGCACGTTGACGTTGTACGGCGGCCGCACCTTGTTGAATTCGCCGATCCAGGCCGGGTCGCCGCACAGGTAACCGAGCCGGATCCCAGCCAGACCCATCTTCGAAAACGTGCGCAGCACCAGCAGCCTTGGCCATCGGGCCAGTTGCGGCAGCCAGGTGTCCTGCGCAAACGGCAGATACGCTTCGTCGAGCACCACCAGCCCCGGCGCCGCTTCGAGCACCGCTTCGACCGTGGCGCGGTCGAACAGGTTGCCGGTCGGGTTGTTCGGCCAGCTGATGAAGGTCACCGCCGGCCGATGCGCGGCAATCGCCGCGAGCAATGCACTGCGGTCAAGCGAGAAACCGGGTTCTAGCGGCACACCGACGAACCGGCAGCCGTCGAAACGGCTCGACAGGTCGTACATCTCGAAGCTCGGCCACGGCGACAGCACGGTGGCGCCCGGTTTGGCGCAGGTCTGGATCACCAGGTGAATCAGCTCGTCGGAGCCGTTGCCGAGCAGCAGCGCCATGCCCGCGGGCAGTTCGATTGCCCGGGCCAGCCTCTCCTTGAACGCGCGTGGATCGGACGGCGGATAGCGGTTCAACGCCACTTGCGCCAGCCGCTCGCCGAGTCGCCGTGCCAGCTCGGCCGGCAGCCCGAACGGGTTTTCCATCGCATCGAGCTTGGTGAGTCCGCTCGAGTCCGGCACCGCGTAGGCGTTGATCGCGCGGATCTCGTCGCGAACAATCGACAGATCTGCCCGTGGCCGCAAGCCGTCGTTCATCGCTGGTACCGGTAGCGCGCGCTGGCCGCGTGCGCCGGCAGCCGTTCACCGTCGGCCAGTCGCGCCGCCACCTCGCCGAGCGAACGCGCGCCGGCTTCCGAAACGCCGATCAGGCTGGTCCGCTTCTGGAAGTCGTAGACGCCCAGCGGTGAGGAAAAGCGCGCCGTTCTCGCGGTCGGCAGCACGTGATTCGGGCCGGCGCAGTAGTCGCCCAGGGCCTCGCTCGAATAGCGCCCGAGGAAGATCGCGCCGGCATGGCGGATCCTGTCCGCCCATTGCTGCGGCTCATCGGTGGAGATCTCGAGATGCTCGGGGGCGATGCGATTGGCCAGATCGCAGGCCTCGTCGAGACTCGCCGTCAGGATCAGCGCGCCGCGGTCGGCCAGCGATTTTTCGATGATCTCCCGTCGCGGCGCCGTCGGCAGCAACTTCGCAATCGACAGCTGGACCCTCTCGATGAAGGCCGCGTCCGGCGTCAGCAGGATCGCCTGCGCCAGCTCATCATGCTCGGCCTGCGAAAACAGATCCATCGCGATCCAGTCCGGATCGGTCCTGCCATCGCAGATGACGAGGATCTCGCTCGGCCCGGCGATCATGTCGATGCCGACCACGCCGAAGACCTGCCGCTTGGCCGCCGCCACGTAGGCGTTGCCGGGGCCGACGATCTTGTCGACGGCCGGCACGGTCTCGGTGCCGTAGGCCAGCGCCGCCACGGCCTGTGCACCGCCGATCGCGAAAACACGGCCGGCGCCGGCGAGCGCGGCCGCCGCCAGCACCAGCGGATTGCGCGCGCCGTCGGGAGTGGGCGAGACCATCACGATCTCACGCACGCCGGCGACCTG
>JBFGOX010000198.1:0-5810 GCA_041565015.1 Burkholderiaceae bacterium | reverse complement strand
GTGCGGCTCCAGATCGGCGCGCCCTGCACGCGGACCTTCAGCCCCTTCAGTTCGGCCATGTTGCGCACCGGCTTGTTGGCAAAGATGTTGCGCGTGCCACCGCCGGCGTAGCCGATCAGCATCACCTCGGCCTTCTGCGCGATCTCGTCGGCGATCGGCTTGAGCAAGTCGGCGTCGAGCACCTTGTTCCAGTGGTCCAGGTCGCGGAACAGGAACGGCGCGTCGATGAACGGCGCCGCCTTGGAGAAGGTCGACATGTGCGCCGGCGACACCACCGCGTAGTCGACCGCCTTGCCCTGTGCCATGTATTCGAAGTACTGCTTCTCCAGCCCGAGCTCGGAGTTCTTGTGCAGCACGAAGTTGACCGGCTTGCCGTAGTACTTCTTGACCAGTTCTTCGAACTTGACCATCGCCTTGGTGAAGGCGTGGTCGTCGTTGAACTGCGAGGCGCCGTGCAGCGTGATCGTCTGCGCGGCCGCTGGCAGCGCGACGGTGGCGGCAAGCGCTGCGGCGGCGATGTGGGTAGTGAACTGTCTGCGTTTCATGGTGCTGTCTCCTCGTGGTGTGACGTCAACTGCAGGTCGATATTGCCGGCCGCGCCGTTCAATGCGGCGGCACGGGTCCGGACTCCTTGACGGTGATTCGCCACAGCGTTCGCGGGTCGTCGGCGTCGGTCAGCGTCGCCGAATGCAGCAGCGAGGCGTTGTCCCAGACGACGACGTCGCCGACGCCGTAGCGCAAACGGTACTGGTATTTTTCCTGCGTCGCGTGGCGCTTCAGTTCATCGAGCAATGCGACGGCCTCGTCCTGCGGCATGCCTTCGATCCCGAACGAACTGCCCGACACCGCGTACAGGGCCTTGCGACCGGTGACGGGGTGGACCCTCGCGACGCGGTGGCGGACCCACTTCATCCGCTGCTCCTGCTCGCCGGTGAGCACCGATGCGACCGTACGCGAGTGCGGGTCGAGGTCGTCCCTGTTGCCGTAGTGATGCAAGGCGACCAGCGGTTCGATCGTCTTCTTCAGGGCTTCCGGCAGGTCGTCGTAAGCGGCGTACTGGTTGGCAAACAGGGTGTCACCGCCTTGTCTCGGCACCTGCAGCGAATAGAGCATCGTGGCGCGCGCTGGCGTGTCGAGGTACGAGTAATCGGTGTGGAAATAGGTGCCGGCGTCGGCCAAGCCGACAGCTTGACCGTTCTTGCGGACGTTGGACAGGATCAGGATATCCGCGATTTCGGGGTGGTGATACTGGTCGATCACGTGCGGCTCGGGCGGGCCGAACCTGCAGGCGAAGGCATGAAACTGGACGGGATCAAGCGTCTGCCCGCGCAGCACCAGAACCTGCCCGGCGAAGAAGGCGCGGCTCAGTTCGTCGAAGCCAGCGATATCCAGTGACCGCGAAAGGTCAACCTCGCGCGTTTCGAGCCCGAATCCGGCACACAATCGGTCGAACCTCGCCATCCCGTTCTCTCGCTTTCCCCCGTCCGTGGATCGCGGACCGATCCCGTCGCGCCCGCCGTACCACCATCCGTGCGTACTGCGGCGGCTGCAGGCCCCGCGCACCGCGACGTAAGGATAGGAGACTCGGCGCCCCGTGCCTACGTCCACCTTCGCGCCACAACCGGCCGCGCCGCCGGCCGTCATGAGCCGCAGGCGTGATGACGTGGCGCCGATCCGCCGCCGTCGGGATGCCAAGAAAAACGGCGCCGAAGGGCGCCGTTCTGATTGATCAAGCTGCGCTCAACGCTTGCCGATCGGCTTCACGTCGCGCGCCTTGCTGCCGACGAACAACTGCCGCGGGCGGCCGATCTTGTACTCGGGATCGGCGATCATCTCGTTCAACTGCGCGATCCAGCCCACCGTGCGGGCCAGCGCGAAGATGGCCGTGAACAGCGATACCGGGATGCCGATCGCCTTCTGCACGATGCCCGAGTAGTAGTCGACGTTCGGGTACAGCTTGCGGCTGACGAAATAGTCGTCCTCGAGCGCGATCTTCTCCAGCGCGATCGCCAGCTTGAACAGCGGATCGTCGTGCAGTCCGAGTTCCTCGAGCACCTCGTGGCAGGTCTCCCGCATCAGCTTGGCGCGCGGGTCGTAGTTTTTGTAGACGCGGTGGCCGAAGCCCATCAGCTTGACGCTGCTGTTCTTGTCCTTGACCTTGTCGATGAACTCGCCGATCTTGGCCACGCCGCCGTTCTTCTGGATGTCGAACAGCATGTTCAGGCAGGCCTCGTTAGCGCCGCCATGCGCCGGTCCCCACAGGCAGGCCACGCCGGCGGCGATCGCCGCGAACGGGTTGGTTCCCGACGAGGCGCACAGCCGCACCGTCGAGGTCGACGCGTTCTGCTCGTGGTCCGCATGCAGGATGAAGATGCGGTCCATCGCCCTGACCAGCACGTCGTTGACCTTGTAGTCCTCGCACGGCGTGGCGAACATCATGCGCATGAAGTTGCCGGCATACGTCAGCTCGTTGCGCGGATAGATGTAAGGCTGGCCGATCGTGTACTTGTAGGCCATCGCGACCAGGGTCGGCAGCTTGGCGATCAGGCGGATCGCCGAGACCTCGCGCTGCCACGGGTCGTTCAGGTTCATCGAGTCCGGGTAGAACGCCGACATCGCGCCCACGAGCCCGGTCAGCACTGCCATCGGGTGCGCATCGCGGCGGAAGCCGCGCAGGAAGAACTGCATCTGCTCGTTGACCATCGTGTGATTGGTGACGCGCTGGACGAAGTCTTCACGCTGCGCCTTGTTGGGCAGATCGCCGTACAACAGCAGGTAACACGTCTCCAGGTAGTCGCACTGCGTGGCCAGTTGGTCGATCGGATAACCGCGATACAGCAGTTCGCCCTTGTCGCCGTCGATGTACGTGATCGTCGAGTTGCACGACGCGGTCGACATGAAACCCGGGTCGTAGGTGAACTTGCCGGTCTTGCCGTACAGCTGCCGGATGTCGATCACGTCCGGCCCGATCGAACCCTTGTATATCGGCAATTCGAGCGACGGCGAGCCGTCCGAAAAAGACAGGGTCGCCTTGCCATCAGCGGGGGTCAGCGTCATTGCAGCTCCTTCGTGAGTGCCGGATCAAGGGTCGTTCAGGCCGAACGCAGAATAGCCAACAGCGCGCGCACGTCCGCCGTGTCCAGCGCCGGTTCGGGTTCGGCACGGGCCAGCAGCAAGTCGAGCAACTCGTTGTCGGGCAATTCAAGCAGCTTCAGCAGCGCCCGGTTCTGCGCTGCATCAAGAGTAGCGCCGAAGCGGTCGAGAAAGCGGCCGATCAGAAGATCGTTTTCGAGCAACCCGCGCCGCGCGCGCCAGCGCAGCCGGCGCAGTTCCACCGGCTCGGCGCGCCAGCGTTCTGCATCGGCCGACCTGCGGTCACCCACAGCGCCCCCGGTTCAGTCGACTGGCGAAAGGTCCCGGCCGTCAAACCGCCCGACGGACCATCAGTTCTTTGATTTTCCCGATCGCCCGCGTGGGATTCAGCGATTTCGGACAGACGTCCACACAGTTCATGATCGTGTGGCAGCGGAACAGCCGGTACGGATCCATCAGGTTGTCGAGCCGCTCGTTGGTGGCCTGGTCGCGGCTGTCGGCGATGAAGCGGTAGGCCTGCAGCAGGCCGGCCGGTCCGACGAACTTGTCCGGGTTCCACCAGAAGCTCGGGCAGCTGGTCGAGCAGCAGGCGCACAGGATGCACTCGTACAGGCCATCAAGTTCCTCGCGCTCTTCGGGCGACTGCAGCCGCTCCTTTTCCGGCGGCGGCGTGTCGTTGATCAGGTACGGCTTGATCGAGTGGTACTGGTTGAAGAAGTGCGTCATGTCGACGATCAGGTCGCGGATCACCGGCAACCCGGGCAACGGCTTCAGGACGATCGGCTCCTTCAGTTCGCGCAGATTGGTGATGCACGCCAGGCCGTTCTTGCCGTTGATGTTCATCGCGTCCGAGCCGCACACCCCCTCGCGGCATGAACGGCGGAACGCGACGCTGTCGTCGGTGTTGCTCTTGATCCGCATCAGCGCGTCGAGCAGCATCTTGTCGGTCGGCGCGAGCTGCACCTCCAGGTTCTGCATGTACGGCTTGGCGTCCCTGTCCGGGTCGTAGCGGTAGATCTGGAACCTGACGACGCGGCCGCCGGCGGCCGATTCGGCCACCGCGGTGTTTTCGTTAGCGCTCGTGGCGGTCATGCTGGGGCTCCGTCAGAACGTGCGTTTCTTCGGCTCGAAGGTCTCGACCGACAGCGGTGTCATGTTGACCGGCTTGTAGGCGAGCCGGTTGCCATCCGCATACCACAGCGAATGCCGTATCCACTTGGCATCGTCGCGCTCCGGATAATCGTCGCGCGCGTGCGCGCCGCGGCTTTCGGTGCGCGCCTCGGCCGACACGATCGTCGAGCGCGCCGTCTCGATAAGGTTGTCGAGTTCGAGCGCTTCGATGCGCGCGGTGTTGAACACCTTCGACTTGTCGACGATGGCCACCCGCTTGCGCCGCTCGTCGAGCTCGGCAATCTTCCTGGCACCCTCCTTCAGCAGTTCGCCGGTGCGGAAGACGCCGCAGTGCTTCTGCATCGTGCGGCGGATCTCGTCGGCAACGTCCTGCGTGCGTTCGCCGTCGTCGCGTGCGTCGAGCGCTGCCAGCCGCGCCATCGTCGCGTCGGCCGCGCCGGCGGGCAGCGGCTTGTTCTCCCGCGGCGCCTTGCGCAGCATGTCGATGACGTGGTCGCCGGCCGAGCGGCCAAACACCACCAGATCGAGCAGCGAATTGGTGCCGAGCCGGTTGGCGCCATGCACCGACACGCACGAGCATTCGCCGATCGCGTACAGCCCTCCGACCACCGCATTCGGGTCGCCGCCCTTGGGCGCGACGACCTGGCCGTGATAGTTGGCCGGCACGCCGCCCATCTGGTAATGAATGGTCGGCACCACCGGGATCGGTTCGCGGATCGGATCGACGTTGGCGAACTTGATCGCGATTTCGCGGATCGACGGCAACCGCTTCATGATCGTCTCTGCGCCGAGGTGATCGAGCTTCAGCAGCACGTAATCCTTGTCGGGTCCGCAGCCGCGGCCTTCCTTGATCTCCTGGTCCATCGAGCGCGAAACGAAGTCGCGCGGCGCCAGGTCCTTGAGCGTCGGCGCGTAGCGCTCCATGAAGCGCTCGCCCTTGTCGTTGAGCAGGATCCCGCCCTCGCCGCGCACGCCCTCGGTGATGAGCACGCCCGCAGCCGCCACCCCGGTCGGGTGGAACTGCCAGAATTCCATGTCCTCGAGCGGAATGCCGGCGCGCGCGGCCAGCCCGAGGCCGTCGCCGGTGTTGATGTACGCATTGGTCGAGGCGGCGAAGATGCGCCCCGCCCCGCCGGTGGCCAGCACGGTGACCTTGCCCTCGAAGATCATGCACTCGCCGGTTTCCATTTCCAGCGCCACCACGCCGACGCAGTCGCCGTCGGCGTCCATGATCAGATCGAGCGCCATCCACTCGACGAAGAACTGTGTCCGCGCGGCGACGTTGCGCTGATAAAGCGTGTGCAGCAGCGCGTGACCGGTCCGGTCGGCGGCGGCGCAGGCGCGCGGCACCGGTTTCTCGCCGAAGTTGGCCGAGTGCCCACCGAACGGGCGCTGATAGATCGTGCCGTCCGGGTTGCGGTCGAACGGCATGCCGAAATGCTCGAGTTCGTAGACGACTTTCGGCGCCTCGCGGCACATGAACTCGATCGCGTCCTGGTCGCCGAGATAGTCGGAGCCCTTGACCGTGTCGAACATGTGCCACAGCCATTGGTCCTCGGTCATGTTCCCGAGGGACGCGCCGATGC
>JBFGOX010000197.1:0-5827 GCA_041565015.1 Burkholderiaceae bacterium | reverse complement strand
CGGGTCGTAGATGCGATCGACGCAAAGCGTGCACTTCTTCATCACCTGTTGTTTCTCGTCGAGTTCGCGCACGCCGTAGGGACAGGCCCACGAGCAGTACTTGCAGCCGATGCACTTGTCGTAGTCGACCAGCACGATGCCGTCCTCGGGCCGCTTGTAGCTGGCGCCGGTCGGGCACACCGGCACGCAGGGCGGATCCTCGCAGTGCAGGCAGGACTTCGGGAAGTGCACCGTCTGCGTGTTCGGGTACTCGCCGACCTCGAACGTCTGCACGCGATTGAAGAACGTACCGGTCGGATCGGCGTCGTACGGTCGCTGATCGACCAGCGAGCCTGCCGTTCCGGACGTGTTCCATTCCTTGCAGCTGGTCACGCAGGCGTGGCAGCCGACGCACACATTCAGGTCGATGACCAGGGCAAGTTGCGTCACAGCGAGCGCTCCTTGCCGGCACGCGTCGTGTACGCGAGCCAGAGTCTTTTCGCGGTGGCCATGCCCGGAAAGGCTTTCATCGGCGCGAACTGCGGCGAAGTGACCTCTTCTTCGCCGGCATCGGCCTTGCGGATGCACACGCGCACGTCGTACCAGCCGGCCTGTCCGGTGATCGGGTCCGAGTTCGACACGTGCCCGCCGCCGCCGCTCGCGGGAAGCTCGTCGCTGATCACGTGATTGAGCAGGAAACCTTTCTGCGACTCGTTGGCATCCGGCGACAGCGCCCATGCACCGGCGGCCTTGCCGATCGCGTTCCAGGTCCAAACCGTGTCGACCTCGACCGCCTCCGAAAAGCGGCACATGCAGCGCACCTTGCCCCATTGCGACTCAACCCAGATCCAGTCGCCGTCTGCAATGCCGGCGTGGCGCGCGGTGCGCGGATTGACGAACAGGTAGTTGTGGGCGTGGATCTGGCGCAGCCACGCATTCTGCGAGTCCCAGGAGTGGTACATCGCCATCGGCCGCTGCGTGATCGCCGCCAGCGGGTATTTCTGCGTGTCGGTGACCTGCACTTCGAGCGGCGCGTAATAAAAGGGCAGGGGATCGAAGTAGGTCGCGATGCGGCTGCGCAGGTGCGTCGGCGGCTTGCGCGAAATGCCCTTGCCCTGAGCCGCGGCGCGGAACTTCTGCAGTACCTCGGAGTACAGGTGAATGAGGATCGGCTCGTCGTAGCGGGTGATGCGGTTGCGGCGCGACCACTCCAGGTAGCCCTTGTTCCAGTTGCGCATGTACTGGTACGAGGGCGGCAGCTTGTAGTGAAAGATGCAGTTGTTCTTCTCGTACAGCTGCCACTGCTGCGGATTGGGCTCGCCGCGCATGAACTTCTCGCCGCCGCGGCCGCGCCAGCCGGACAGAAAACCGATTCCGGAGCCCGGGTCGGTCTCGTAATTGATGATGAAGTCCGGGTAGCTGCGGAACTTGCGGCTGCCGTCCGGGCGCGTGAATGCCGGCAGCTTCAGGCGCGACGCCAGCTCGATCAGCACCTCCTGGAACGGCCTGCATTCGCCGGTTGGCGGCAACACCGGCACGCGCACCGAGTCGACCGGGCCGTCGAACTCCGAGATCGGCCGATCGAGCATCGACATCACGTCGTGCCGCTCCAGGTACGTCGTGTCCGGCAGCACGAGGTCGGCGAAAGCCGTCGTTTCCGACTGGAAGGCATCGCAGACGACCAGGAACGGGATCTTGTATTCGCCGTTCTCGTCGCGGTCGTTCAGCATCCTGCGCACCTCGACGGTGTTCATCGTCGAGTTCCAGGCCATGTTGGCCATGAAGATCAGCAGCGTGTCGATGCGATAGGGGTCGCCGCGCCAGGCATTGGTGATGACGTTGTGCATCAGCCCGTGCACCGACAGCGGGTACTCCCACGAAAACGCCTTGTCGATGCGAACCGGGCTGCCGTCGTCGTTGACGAACAGGTCGTCGGGATCGGACGGCCAGCCCAGCGCCATGCCGTCCAGCGGGCTGTTGGGCTTGATCGCCAGCGGCGTGTTCGGCGTGCGCGCGCACGGCGGGATCGGCCGTGGAAACGGCGCCTTGTGGCGGAAGCCGCCGGGCCGGTCGATCGTGCCGAGCAGCGTCATCAGGATCGCCAGCGCGCGGATCGTCTGGAAGCCGTTCGAATGCGCGGCCAGCCCGCGCATGGCGTGAAACGCGACCGGGTTGCCGGTCACCGACTGGTGTTCGACGCCCCAGGAGTCGGTCCAGGCGATCGGCAGTTCGATCTTCTCGTCGCGGGCCGTGATGCCCAGTTCATGTGCAAGGCGCGTGATCGTCGCCGCAGGGACGCCGGTGATCTGCGCGGCCCACTCGGGCGTGCAATCCTGCACGCGCTCCTGCAGCAACTGCAAAGACGGCTTGACCGGCGTGCCGTCGCTCAACCTGAAACTGCCGAACAGGTAAGGGTCGGCGTCCTTGCTGTGCGTGAGCACCGGCCCATCGGTGACGCGATCCCACCACAGCTTGTTCTGCGGGTCGTAGCATGCCTCTTCCTGCGGCACCTCGGTACGGACGAACATGCCGAACTCGTCGTTCGCTTCGTCGACATTGACCAGTTGTCCGGCATTCGTATAGCGGACCAGGAAATCGCGGTCGTAAAGGCCGTGGGCGATGATTTCGTGGATCAGCGCCATCAGCAGCGCACCGTCGGTGCCCGGCTTGATCGGCACCCATTCGTCGGCGATGGCCGAATAGCCGGTGCGCACCGGGTTGATCGACACGAAGCGCCCGCCTCGGCGCTTGAACTTCGAGATCGCGATCTTCAGCGGGTTGGAGTGATGGTCCTCCGCCGTGCCGATCATGAAGAAGAGCTTCGCCCGATCCAGGTCGGGCCCGCCGAATTCCCAGAACGAGCCACCGATCGTGTAGATCATCCCGGCAGCCATGTTCACCGAGCAGAAGCCGCCGTGCGCGGCGTAGTTCGGCGTGCCGAACTGACGCGCGAACAGGCCGGTCAGCGCCTGCATCTGGTCGCGGCCGGTGAACAGCGCGAATTTCTTCGGGTCGGTCGAGCGGATGTTCGAAAGCCGCTCGGTCAGCAGCTCGAAGGCGCGTTCCCAGCTGATTTCCTCGAACTCGCCGGCTCCGCGCTCGGCACCGGCCTTGCGCAGCAGCGGCTTGGTCAGCCGCGCCGGCGAATACTGCTTCATGATCCCGGACGATCCCTTGGCGCAGATCACGCCCTCGTTCAATGGGTGGTCCGGATTGCCGTCGATGTAGCGGATCTTGCCGTCGACCAGATGCACGCGGATGCCGCAACGGCAAGCGCACATGTAGCAAGTGGTCTTGCGGATCTCGGCGTCGTGCTGCTCGGCGCTTGGGTTCGATGAAGACATCAAGGCTTCGAGTCGGTAGGGTTAACGTGCACTGGCGACAAGTGCCGCGAGCCGAAAAGTGCAACCTGCGTTTGGCAAGAAGTTCGCGCCGCCCTGACGCAGCGGAAAGTCGCACGCGATGGCTCGACACTAGCACGCAGTCGACCATCTCCGCGCGAGCCGCCGGACGATCAATTAGGCATGCCGAGTCTCCGCCGCGTCTACTCCCGGATGGTAGGGGCTTGCCTTACCCGAGTGGGTGACCCATGCGATCGAGTGCAGATCGCCGGCGGGGATTGGGATATAAACACCGAGCGGCAGACAGCTGTGTGCGTTCCGGACTTCGCGCCGGATTGTGCGCACATGGCGCAGGCACGGCGGGGGCGCATATTTCGATTGCAGACTTCAGTGAAGGTGAGCGCAAGATCATCGCGCCGGCGCTGCGCAAGCGCGATGACGGTGCCGTGCCATTGGCAATGTCCGGGGCCGGCCGCGAGCGCGAGCCGGCGGCGGTCGATGCCCTGATCGATCCACTGATGCGCGACGGGCCTTTCGATTCTGCGCCTCGAACGCAGGTCACGATGCCGGGCGAAACGCGATGAAGATCGGCGTGGTCTCCGACAGCCACGACGACGGCCGCCGTCTGGCCGCTGCCGTCACGCAGGCGCGCGACTGGGGCGCGCAGGCGATCCTGCACTGTGGCGACGTCATCGGGCCGAACACATTGCGCGCATCGCTAGCGCTCGGTTTGCCGTTGCACGTCGTGCACGGCAACAACCTCGGCGACCTGCCGTCACTGATGAGGCTCGCCATGAACTCGGCCGGCGCGTTGACCTACTATGGCGGCGATGCCAGCCTCGAACTGGGCCAGTGGCGCGTGTTCATGGTGCATTACCCGCATCTGGCGCGCGGCATGGCCGCGACGGGCGAGTTCGACGTCGTGTTCTGCGGGCACAGCCATGAAGCGGCGGTGGAGATGGTCGACAACGTGCGCGGCGGCCGCACGCCGCTGGTGAATCCCGGGACGATCGCCGGCCTCGGCGCGCCGGCCACTTTCATCGTCGGCGACCTGGCGAACCTGCAGTTCGACGTGCGCCACCTCGAAGGTTGAGCCATGCCGATGCTCGCTCCATGCAAAGTCGCGGCGGCCACGATGTGCGTCGGCGCGCTCCTGCTCGTCGGCGGGGCCGCGCAGGCGGTGGAGCTGGAGAAGTCCAGCGTTTCCACTGGTCAGTATCCGGTGCCAATCGAGATCGCGCGGCCGGCGGGAAGCGCCCCGTTTCCGCCGGTGCTGTACATCCATGCCAAGCGCGGCTTCGAGGACGAGGATCGCGTCCACCTGCGTGAACTCGCGGCACAGGGCTTTCTGGTGCTGGCGCCCGACTGGCAAAAGGGCAACATGATCGAGCGCTGGCCCGACAAGCACTACCCGGAAAGCGAGGTCGACGTCGAAGCGGCGCTCGATGCGCTGCTCAAGCGCGCCGACGTTTGCAAGGGGCCAGTGGGCATCGTCGCATTGTCGCGCGGGCCCTACTACGCGATCCGGCTGGCGGCCAAGCGGCCGCAGGACATCGCGGCGATCGTGTCCTACTACGGCCACTTCCAGAATCCGAATGCCCCGGAGCCGCAGCAACTCTTCTCGGTCGCCCCCGAGGTGACGAAGATCGCGGCGCCGACTTTGATGCTGATCGGCGATGCCGACTACGAACTGCGACGGATGGTCAATGGCCGCGCGTTCTATTCGCTCTGGGAGCGCGGCGTGACGGTCGAAATGCAGATGTATCCGATGGCCCGCCGGGCGTTCGATTTTCGCCAGGACGCTTCGCCGGAGGAAAAAGTCGCCAAGCGCCACGCGCGGTCGCGCGCGCGCGACTGGCTGATCCGGCACATGAAACTCGACGCCAACGCGCGTTGCACGCGTTGACGTTGCAGCCACAGGGTGCGCCGGCGGCCGGCGGCAGTTCGCCCAACGCAGCGGCGCTCGACTTGCGCGGCTTCCGGGCGGGAAAGCTTGGGCACACCGCGTCGACGCGCGAGCGCAAACGCGGCGGCTGCGCGCTTCTTGTCATGTGTTAAGTCGGGACGCGGGTTCCTTGCCCACCCTTGGGGGTACTCGAATTGGGGCGGCAAGGCCCGTACCGGTGCCGCTCGACTTCAACCTTCGGGGAGGCAAGGATGACAAGACGTTGGAGCAGATCAGTCCGGGCAACCATGGTGGCGCTGTGCCTGAGCCTCGGCTCGGCTCCGGCATTCGCTCAGGACGAAGCGGCGCAGACCGAAGAGGCGCGCAGACTGGCTGCGTCGCTGATGGCCGCGCTCGCCGGCAAGCTGCAGGAGGCGATGAAGTCCGGCGGGCCCGAGGCGGCGATCGGCGTGTGCACGACGCTGGCACCGACGATGACCGGCGAGCTGTCGCGCCGTCACGGCGTCAAGGTGACACGGGTCAGCCTGAAGGTACGCAATCCCTTGCTCGGCTCGCCGGATGCCTGGGAGCAGGGCGTGCTGGCGGCCTTCGAGGCACGGCT